>NZ_DASVYD010000015.1:0-137372 GCF_036392335.1 Vitreimonas sp. | reverse complement strand
TCACGTCTTTAATGCGTTGCACGGCGCGCGAGCGTTGGTCGGCACTGAATTCCTGCTCGCGATAAACCGTGAGGCCTTCCTTCAGGCAGAGCTGAAACCAGTCGCGGCAGGTGATGCGGTTGCCGGTCCAATTGTGGAAATATTCGTGGCCGACGACAGCCTCGATCGCTTCGAAATCGCCATCCGTCGCCGTGTCGGCGTCGGCTAGGATCAGCGACGAATTGAAGATGTTGAGGCCCTTATTTTCCATCGCGCCGAAATTGAAATCGCGCACGGCGACGATGTTGAAGACGTCGAGATCGTACTCGCGCTGGAATACCTCTTCGTCCCATTTCATCGAGCGCTTCAGCGCATCCATGGCGTAGCGGGCGCGCTCGGAATCGCCCGGATCGACATAAATGCCCAGCGCGACATCGCGGCCGCTTCTTGTGGTGAAGCTGTCGTGGATCGACTCGTATTTGCCGGCGCACAGTGCAAACAGATATGACGGCTTGGGGTGCGGATCGACCCAGACGGCATAGTGACGGCCGCCGTCAAGGTCGCCGCTTTCTGTCATGTTGCCGTTTGCGAGCAGTGTCGGATAGGCCGCCTTGTCAGCTTCAATGCGCACGGCATAGCGCGCCAGAACATCGGGCCGATCAAGCGCATAGGTAATGGCGCGAAAGCCCTCCGCTTCGCACTGAGTGCAGAAGCGGCCGCCGGACATATAAAGACCCTCGAGGTGCGTGTTGCCGGCCGGATTGATGCGGGTGACGATATCTAGTCGGAATTCCGGCGGCGGATCGAAGATGATGAGCTTGCCGGGCTCCTCGCGATACTGGTCGGTCGTGAGCGGCGCGCCATCAATGGCGATGCTCTGCAATTCGAGCCGCTCGCCATTCAAAATCAGCGGCGCCGCTGCGGCGCCGGAGCGGCGCACGTGACTACGCGCGGCCACCAGAGTGGCCGACGGTTCCAAGGCGAAAACGAGCGCAATCTCGTCGATCTGATATGCTGGCGGCGTGTACTCAGACAGGCGGACGGTGACGGTTTCGGCGTCGCGCATGCGGCAGGTCTCCTAGCGGAAAACCTGACATGAGCCGCGCGGCTCTGAAAATCAATGCGGGTTATTCAGCGGCGAGCACGGCATCCGAACGCGATGCGGTGTTGTCCTTGTAGATCGCGGCCAACACCATTTCGGCTTGGGCGGCGAGATCCTGCAACTGCGCCGGTGTTTCGTGTGGATGATCGGTGGCGAACTCGGTTAGCTCGCGCGCGACCCGCATCAGGCGTTGGGCATTGGCCATGACGCGCGCCTGGTGTTCGATGCGCGCCGGGTCGCGATCGTACTCCGCCATCGGCACTCGCCAGCCGCCCCAGTCCTTCTCGTCGGTCACCACAACCGGGAATGTGCCCGGGTGTGGGTGGCGCGGATCACGTGAGTCCGCGGACAGACGGTTCACGGCGCGCAGGATGCGCCAATTTTCCGTGGCGATGAGGTCGGGCTTGGCGGCGTCGCGCTCTTCCGCGGCCAATTCGTGCGCCTGGAAGTCGCGCCCGAGGCCGACCTCGTAGGTCACACGGAGCGGTTCCTCGACGCCCTTGACCCATTGCGGATTGACGCGCTCGATCGCCGCCCAGGTGCCGACCGGACGCACGAACACGCGCTGGCCCTTATGAAAGACCGCCTTCGCCATTGGTTACTCACCCCGAAAATTTGAGCAATGCTACCGCAACGCGCTTTCGCCTTCGTGAACAGGGATTGACGCCAAGACACTCTTCCGTCGCCCCTGACGGGCGCGTTAAGCTGTCGGCAACCAAAAACGGCGTCCGCGGGAGGACATGACGTGAATTTTGACTTTTCCGACGATCAAAAGAGCCTCAGGGACGAGGCGCGAAAATTCCTCACCGACAAGGCCGGCGCTAAGGTCACGCGCCGCGTGCTGAATGATGCGGCGATCTCGTACGATGAAGGCTTGTGGAAGGCCGTGGCCGAGATGGGCTGGCTGGGCGCCGCAATTCCGGAAGAACATGGCGGCCTGGGCTTGGGGCGTCTTGAGCTCTGCGTGCTGGCGGAGGAATTGGGCCGCGCTGTCGCGCCGATCCCATTTTCGTCGACCGTGTATTTTTTTGCGGAAGCTTTGATGTTGGCGGGCAGCGATGCGCAGAAGGCTGCGCATCTCCCCAAAGTCGCGAGTGGTGAGACGATCGGCTGCTTCGCGCTCTCCGAGGGGCCAGGCGCGCCGACGGCGGCGAGCGTCCAAGCCAAATTCGATGGCGCCACGCTGAACGGGGTGAAGATCCCGGTCACGGATGGAGACGTCGCGGGTTGGGCGGTCGTTGTGGCGAAGGAAGGCTCTGGAGTTTCGCTGGTCCTGGTTGATCTGAATCAGGCGGGCGTGACACGCGAGACGCTGAAGACGCTCGATCCCACACGCGGCCACGCCAAGCTTGAATTCAAGAATGCGAAGGCTGAGCGCTTGGGCGCGGCCGGCCAGGGCTGGGAGCTATCGGAAGCAGTGCTTGATCGCGCCGCCGTGCTGCTGGCCTTCGAACAAGTCGGCGGCTCGCAAGCGTGCCTCGAGATGGCGACGGATTACGCCAAAAACCGTTACGCCTTCTCGCGTCAGATTGGCTCCTTCCAAGCGATCAAACACAAGCTCGCGGACATGTATGTCGCGATCGAGGTGGCGCGGTCCAACGCCTATTACGGCGCTTGGGCGCTTTCGACGGAAGCGGCGGAGCTGCCGTTCGCCGCCGCCGCGGCGCGCGCGGCGGGTAGCGATGCGTATTATCTTTGCGCCAAGGAAAACATCCAAACGCACGGCGGCATGGGCTTCACCTGGGAGGTCGACTGCCACCTCTTCTACCGCCGCGCCAAATTGCTCGCATTGCAGGCCGGCGGTCCGGCTGCATGGAAGGAAAAACTGGTGAGGCGCCTGGAACGGCGCAACGCGGCTTAAGGATCAGAACAATGGATTTCAACGATACCCCCGAAGAAGCCAAGTTCCGCGCCGAGGCTCGCGCGTTTCTTGAGAAGAATTGCTCGCCCAAAGGCTCCGACAAGGAGCGTCTGTCGCGCCGCCTTTCGACTGAGGAGTATGTGAAGGCGGCAAAGGCCTATCAGAAGAAGAAGGCTGAAGCAGGTTTCGCCGGCATCACCTGGGCGAAGGAGCAGGGCGGACGCGGCCTGCCGCCAATCTATGCGGTTATCTTCAATCAGGAAGAGGCCAAGTTCGATGCGCCGTCGCAGCCGTTCGCCATCGGTCTCGGCATGTGCGTGCCGACCGTGATTGCGTTCGGCGATGACGCGACCAAGGATCGTTATGTCGCCAAGGCGCTGCGCGGCGAAGAGATTTGGTGCCAGCTGTTCTCCGAGCCCGGCGCTGGATCGGACGTCGCGGCGTCGAAGACGAAAGCCGTGCGTGATGGCGACGATTGGGTCATCAACGGTCAAAAGGTATGGACCACTGGCGCGCACTTCTGCGACTTCGGCATCGTGCTCGTGCGTACCAATCCGGACGTGGAAAAGCACAAGGGCCTCACCATGTTCATCGTGGACATGAAGGCGCCGGGTGTCGAAGTGCGCCAAATTCACCAGGCGTCGGGCGGGCGTGAGTTCAACGAAGTCTATTTCACCGACGTGCGCGTGCCCGATAAGAACCGTCTCGGCGAACCGGGCATGGGGTGGAACGTCGCGCTCGTGACGCTGATGAACGAACGTCTGGCCGTCGGCGGTTCAACGGGGCCGGACTACGCAGAAATCCTCGAGCTCGCGCGCACGATGCCAAGCCCGACCGGCCAAGGTACGCTCGTGCAGGACGAAGCCTTCCGGCAAAAGCTCGCCGATTGGATCGTAAAGGCGGAGGGATACAAGCTCTCGAAATTCCGCACGATGACCGCGCTTTCGCGCGGCCAAACCCCGGGGCCGGAAAGCTCGATCGGCAAGGTGATCAACGCCAATCATTTGATGGACATCTGCAATACGGCCATCGAGTCGATGGACCATTACGGCATCATCAATGATGGTGATCTCATGCCGATGGAGGCCGCCTTCCAGCAGGGCTATATGTGGGCGCCCGGCCTGCGTATCGCTGGCGGCACGGATGAGATTCTGAAGAACATCATCGCCGAACGCGTGCTTGGCCTGCCCCAAGACGTACGCGTCGACAAAGGTGTGGCGTTCAAGGATTTGCCGAGCGGGCGCTAAGTGTCGGGCTTTGACACGCCGCTGGCGCTGGCCGGGCCGTTGCGCAAGCCGCGGCAGATGTTGGCTGAGCAGGAATATGGCGGGCACAGCTCGCTGCACGATGATGCAATGGCTGAACGGCTCGGCTTTAAAGCGGGGCCGATCGAGGGGCCGACGCACTTTAGCCAGTTCGCGCCTCTGCTCGGCAAGCTATGGGGCAAGGATTGGTTCGAGCGTGGATGCTTGTCCGCGCACTATCAAAACATGGTGGTCGAAGGCGAAGCCGTGCGCGCCTTCGCCGCCATCCCGCCTGATGGCGCGAAATCGACGCGCGTGTGGGCGGAGAAATCCGATGGGACACCCGTACTGGAAGCGAGCGCCAGCATTGGTGCGGGCCGCACCTTACTGGATGAGCGTTTGGCGTCGCTGAAGCCGCCAGAGAAATTGGTTATCCTCGCGAAGCTCAAAGTCGGTATGCAAGGTGCTGTTGAAGAGCGCGTGCGCATGGACGCCGATCAGCACATGGGCGCGCTCTATCCGTTCAGCTTGAACCAGAAATTGGCGGTCATCACTGAAAACTCGCCCTGGTATTCTGACGCTGCTGCATCGCCCTGGGGTCGGCCGATCATTCCGCTCGAAATGGTCAGCGTGTTGGCGGAATATTCGAGCACGCAAGCGGCGTTCCCAACGAAAGGTCCTGCTATCGGGCTTTTCGCCGATCAAGAAATTCGCATGATCGAAGGGCCGCTCTTCGTCGGCGAGGATTATATCCTACGGCGTGAGATCGCCGCGTTGTCGGAGAGCAAGCGCACGGAATCCTATTGGGTCCGCACGCGCATTTTCGATGCGACAGGCAAGCGCCAAGTGGCGGAAATGCTTCTCAATCACGCGACGCTGAAGCATTCCTACGCGAATTATGATGCAGAGCGTGCGGCTCTCTAGGCCAATTCCTCAAACAACAGCTGCTCTTCGGCGCGCCAGCCTTCGATCTCCAAGAGCTTGAGCTTGGTGGCGATACCACCGCTCGCGGAGAAGCCGACGAGCTTATCGTTCGCCCCGACGACACGATGGCACGGCACCACGATCGCAAACGGATTGCGCCCGAGTGCCTGGCCAACGGCGCGCGCAGCGCTTGGATCGCCGATCGCGCGCGCGATCTCGCCATAGGTACGCGTCTTGCCTGGGGCGATGGCGCGGGCAGTTTCATAGACGCGCGCATTGAAGGCCGGCACGCGGCTCATATCGAGCTGCAGTGTGCGCAAACCTTTCTTCTCGCCGCGCAAAAGCGCGGCAATTTCCTCAATCGCGCGTGCGATCTGTTTCGGCGGTTCGATCTCATCGGCGTTGGGGCAGTGGCGCATCAGGCGCGTGCGTGTCGTGCCCTCGCTGCGTTCGGGCAATTGCACGCCAACAATGCCGCGTGGTCCCCAGGCTAGGCCGCAGCGACCAATGGAAGTGTCGAAGAACGCGTAGGCGTACATGGCGACCCTTGCCGAAAACGACTCGATCGTCTAGAACATATAGAGAACATGAGTCCGCGTCCAGCATATTCCTCCCCCGTTTACGGGGGAGGTGGCGAGCGAAGTGAGCCGGAGGGGGTAAGTCCGCCATGTCTTGGCGGTTTCCCCCCTCAGTCGCTACGCGACGGCTCCCCCGGGGGAGCAGGGGATTTTGCCGCCCAGGCCGGGCGTATGGCCAAGGCGGCGTTGCACGAGATTGGACCTGCCGGACCTGGCGCTGAGGCTGCCGCGATGGGGTTTGCCCTGGCGCTCACCGCCAGCTGGAACCCGCCTGCGATCTTGTGGGCCGGTGAAGAGGCGGCCTTCTCGGAAGAAGGCGCGCCTTACCCGGTGGGGCTTGCCCAATATGGGCTCAACCTCAGCCGGCTGATCGTGATCCGCGCCAAGAAGCGAGAAGAGACATTATGGGCGGCCGAGCAGGGGCTGGCGGCGCCCGGTGCTGTCGTTATCTGCGCGCTTGGCGCGCGTGGCAAAGCGCTCGATCTCAAAGCCAGCCGTCGTCTGTTGCTCTTTGCCGAGCGCAACCGGTCACGTTGTCTGTTGCTGCAGCCCGAAGTCGGGCCAAGCGCGGCGTGGACGCGCTGGCGCATTGCGCCTGTCACCAGCGATGGCGTCGATCACGAACTCGGGCCGCCTGCCTTTCGCGCCGAACTCACGCGCAATCGCGCTGGCCCATCCGGCCAAACTTTCATCCTCGATTGGAACGCACATGCCCGCGCCTTCGCAGAACGCGCGCTGGCTGGCGATCTATCTGCCGCGGCTCGCGACGGATCGTTTGAAGCGGTCCGGGCGCGCGCCGGGCGATGATCGTCCGCTCGCGATCTATGCCAAGCAAGCCAACGCCTATCAGCTGACGAGCGTCGACAAACGCGCGAGCGAGCTGGGCTTGCGCTTGGCGATGTCGCTCGCGGATGCGCGCGCGATCCAGCCCAGGCTGGAAGCTTTTGAAGCTGAACCGGAGGAGGACGCGCGCGCACTCGATGCAATCGCGGCTTGGTGTGAGCGTTTTACGCCGATTGTCGTGATTGATCCGCCGGAAGGGCTGTTTCTCGATATCACCGGCTGCGCGCATCTGTTCGGGGGTGAGCAAGCGCTACGCGATATGATCGTCGCGCGCTTGTACGCGCAAGGCTTTGGTGCTCGTGCGGCTGTCGCGCCAACACCTGGCGCGGCGTGGGCCCTCGCGCGTTATGCTCGCAAGCCAAATGCCGATTTAGAATCGCTTGCCGCTTTGCCGGTGGAGGCGCTGCGTCTCGATCCGCAGGCGGCTGCGCTATTACGTCGCCTCGGCATGAAAACGATCGGCCAGTTGAGGGACGCGCCGCGTAGCGCCTTCACCGCCCGCGCTGGCGAGCGGGCGATGCTGCGGCTCGATCAAGCTTTCGGACGCGCGCCTGAAGCTTTAACGCCGCGCCGTCCGCCGCCGCCTATCTTCGCGCTGCGCCGTTTTCTCGAACCGATTTTCACAACAGAGGCAATCCTGCACGTGATGCAGGATTTATGCGGCGACGTCGTCGAAAAACTCGACATGCGCGGCGCCGGCGCGCGACGTTTGGAATTGGTGTTGTTCGGCGTCGATGGCCGCGATCGCGTGATTGCGGTCGGCGTGTCGCGATCGGAGCGCGAGGTCAAAGCACTGATCCGGCTCTTCCGTGAGAAACTCAATGTTGTCGCTGAGAATATCGACGCGGAATTTGGCATCGAGGCGGCGCGGCTCGATATCGTACACTTGGCGCCCATCGCTCAAACCGCGTGCGAATTGGTTGTCAGCGAAGAAGGGCGCGCGACGCCGGAGCAGATCTGCGGGATCGCTGACATCTTGAGCGTTCGCCTCGGCGCTAAACGTGTGCTGCGCCCACAAGTGCATGAGCTACATGCGCCCGAACGCGCGAGCGGTTGGCGCTCTGCGCTAAGTGAAACGAAGGATGCGCAAGCGCTGAAACCGCCAGCAGATGGCGTGCAGCGCCGGCCCATCCGCTTATTCTCGCCCGCGCAACCGATTGAAGCGCTTGCCACGGTGCCGGATGGCCCGCCAATTCGGTTCCGCTGGCGACGCGTGTTGCGTGAGGTCGCGCGTGCGGAAGGACCAGAACGTATCAGTGGCGATTGGACAGAAGAGGCCGCTACGCGCGATTATTATCGTGTCGAAGACCACGAGGGGCGCCGCTATTGGCTCTATCGCGAAGGTCTCTACGGCGAAGCAGGCACGCCGCGTTGGTTCGTGCACGGGCTGTTCGCATGAGCTTCGCCGAGCTTTGCGTCACCACGAACTTTTCCTTCCTGCGCTCCGGTTCACACCCGGAAGAAATGGTGGAGCAGGCGCTTGCGCTGGGGCTTGTCGGCGTTGGTGTCGCGGACCGCAACACGCTTACCGGTGTCGTGCGTGCGCATGTGAAAGCAAAATCGCTGAAGGAGGAGGGAAAAGGCGATATCCGCCTAATCGTTGGCGCGCGTCTGGTGTTTCGTGACGGGACGCCTGATCTCATCGCCTATCCCAAAGATCGCGCCGCTTATGCGAATCTCACGCGCCTGCTCACGATCGGCAATCGCCGTGCGCCCAAAGGCGAATGCTGGCTCGATTTCACAGATTATTTCGCGCACGCCGAAGGTCTGCAGACGATCCTGATCCCGGCATTCGAACTCGGCGCAACGCCTGACTCGATGGCGGCGTATCTCACGCAGATCAAGCAAGCGTCCGGCGCGGCATGGCTCGCAGCGCCCTTCCAATTCAACGGAGAAGACCGTCGTCGCATCCGACGGCTTAAAACGCTTGCGGTGCAAACAGGCGCGCGGCTCATAGCCACCACCGAGCCGCTGATGCATCACCCGGATCGACGCCCGCTGCTCGATGTCGTGACCTGTATCCGCGAGAAAAAGCGTCTCACCGACGCGGGTGTGCTCCTGGCGAAGAATGCGGAGCGCTATTTGAAGCCCGAGCAGGAGATGCTGCGGCTTTACAGAGATGCGCCGGAGGCGGTTGCGGAAAGCGCGCGCTTTCTTGCGAGCGTGAACTTCTCGATGGATCAGCTGCGCTATGAATATCCGGAGGAGACATCAGCAGGATATGCCAATCCGCAGCAGGCGCTTGAGGCGCGGACTTGGGCGGGGGCGGAGAAGCGTTATCCGGAAGGCGTTCCGCAAAAGGTGCGCGACGCGCTCGTTCGCGAACTCGGTATCGTCGGGCGCAAACAATATGCGCCGTATTTTCTGACGGTGGCGGATATCGTCGAGTTTGCCCGCTCTGGCTTCGATAAGGACGGCAATCCGGTCAAGTCCATCCTCTGCCAAGGCCGAGGCTCCGCTGCGAATTCCGCGATTTGCTATTGCCTCGGCGTCACCTCGGTCGATCCCGCCAAGAACCAGCTTCTCTTCGATCGTTTCGTCTCCGAAGAGCGTAACGAGCCACCGGATATCGATGTCGATTTCGAGCACGAGCGGCGCGAAGAAGTGATCCAATACATATACAAGAAATACACCCGCGAACGCGCTGGGCTTGCCGCCACCTTGATCTGTTATCGCGGCCGCAGCGCGGTGCGTGAGGTCGCCAAGGTGTTCGGCTATTCTGAGGACGCCATCACGTCGCTGTCAAAGATGCTGCATTGGTGGTCGCGCGGGGTGGATGAGAAGGACCTACGTGAGAATGGCTTCGACGTAAACGATAAGCGGCTCATGCAATGCATGGCGCTCTCGAATGCGTTGCAGGGCTTTCCGCGTCATCTGTCGCAGCATGTCGGCGGCTTCGTCATCACACGCGAAAAATTACATGATGTCGTGCCAATCCAGAACGCGGCGATGGACGATCGCACGGTTGTGGAATGGAATAAGGACGATCTGGAGGATTTGGGCATCTTGAAGGTAGATGTGCTCGGCCTCGGTATGCTCACGTGCCTGCAGAAAGCCTTCGACCTCTGCGCCAAGCATTATCCTGGTGAAGAGCACGTCACGCTCACATCGCGAACAGATGATGAGCGCGTTTACAAAATGCTGCACCGCGCGGACTCTATTGGTGTCTTCCAAGTCGAAAGTCGCGCGCAAATGTCGATGCTGCCGCGGCTTCAGCCTAAGGATTTCTACGATCTCGTGATCGAAGTCGCGATCGTACGACCTGGTCCGATCCAAGGCGGCATGGTGCATCCGTATCTGAAGCGGCGGCAGGGGATCGAAGAGGTGAGGTATCCCTCAGAGGCGCTGCGCGAGGTTTTGAAGCGGACGCTTGGCGTGCCGTTGTTTCAAGAGCAAGCCATGCAGATCGCCATTGTCGCCGCCGGCTTTAGCCCGCCAGAAGCGGATAAGCTCCGGCGCGCCATGGCGACGTTCCGGCGCGTTGGAACGATTGGATCGCTCAAAGAGAAATTCATCAACGGCATGATCGAGAATGGCTATGAGCGCGCGTTCGCGGAAGCGTCCTTCTCGCAAATCGAAGGTTTCGGTGAATACGGCTTTCCTGAGAGCCACGCGGCAAGTTTCGCTATCCTCGTGTACGCTTCTTCTTGGCTGAAATGCTATTATCCGGATGTCTTCGCAGCGGCGTTGCTCAATGCGCAGCCGATGGGCTTTTACGCGCCGGCGCAGATCATCCGTGACGCCGCTGATCACGGCGTTGAAATTCGTCCGATCGATATCAATCACTCGGATTGGGACAACACACTTGAGCCTGGCCCAGAGGCGGCCAAGCGCGTGCATGGCAATCACGCCGACATGGTTGGCGATATCCGAAGTACGCATGCAATGCGAATGGGCTTTCGCCAAGCTAAGGGTTTAAGCGAAGAGGAAATGCGCGCACTCGTCTCCAATCGTGGGGTAGGTTACGATTCTGTGCGCGATGTGTGGCTGCGCAGCGGGCTCTCGATCTCAACCATCGAGCATTTGGCTGACATCGACGCGTTCCGCTCTCTTGGCCTCGATCGCCGCGAGGCGTTGTGGGCGGCGCGGGGATTAAACCGCGTCGGCGGGCAAGAAGATTTGCCGCTCTTCGCGCGTGCGTATGATTCAACACAGGAGCCGGATTTTGATCTGCCGCCGATGCCTCTTGGCGAGCACGTGGTGGAAGATTATCGCACCCTCGGGCTTTCGCTGAAAACGCATCCAGTCGCACTTCTTCGCGACGATCTCACAGATCGCCGCGCGATTAAAGCGGAGGCCTTGCGGCAGATGCCAAACGGCCAGCGCACGCGCGTGGCCGGGCTCGTGCTTGTGCGCCAGCGGCCCGGCACAGCGTCGGGCGTGATCTTCATGACACTCGAAGACGAAACCGGCATAGCCAACATCGTGGTCTGGCCCAAAGTGTTCGAGGAGTTTCGCCGTCAAGTGTTGGCGGGGCGCCTCGTCGCGGTGGATGGGCCGGTGCAGAGCGAAAGCGGCGTGATCCATGTCATCGCCGAGCGCATTTATGATTACACCCCGATGCTAGCGGCGCTCTCCAGCGCAGGCGCCAAGATCGATCCACGCGGGCCGACGGATGAGCCGCGCCGTGGTACGGGCGATGACCCACGCCAACGTCACCCGCGCAATGTGCGCATCAGTCTAGAGGTAAGCCCGGCCGCAAACGTAATGCCAAAAGGTCGGAATTTTCACTAACCCCGCCAGCGGGCGAAGATCGCCGTCGGCAGCAGCAAATCGCGCCCCGCGTGCGGCAGCGCCATTTCGCCCGTCTGCCATTGGCCGCCGATGAACATTTGCTGCGCCGTCTGCGCCAGCGCCAAATACGAGAGCCGTACCGCGTACACGGTTGCGATCATGAAGCCCTTGGCGCTCGCGCGATCGTTCGGATCGGTGCGCAGCAGCGTTTGGCAGGCATCGAGAAGTTCGGGGAGACTCTCTTCTAGTCGCCAAGTCTCGCCATCAGGTCCGCGACCAAATTTCGGTGGATCGAGGATCACGCCGTCGTAGCGGCGCCCACGTCTGATCTCGCGCTTCACGAAACCCAGGGCGTCGTCGCAAATCCAACGGATCGGCGCGTCTGCTAAACCCGCTGCTGTTTGGTTCTCACGCGCAAAGCCGATCGCCTTCTTCGACGCGTCCACATGCGTCACCTTCGCGCCAGCCTTAGCGCACGCGAGCGAGGCGAGGCCGGTATAGCCAAACAAGTTCAGCACCTCCGGCTGCGGTCCGCGATGCGCCTTCAAGCATTCGCGCGCGTAGCGCCAATGCACGGAATGCTCCGGGAAGAAGGCCAGATGGCGAAACGGCGTTGGGCGCGACACGAAGGAAAGATCATCCCAGCGCAACGTCCAGTTCTGCGGCAGCTCGCGATTGAAGCGCCAACGGCCGGCTTCATCGTCATCCGCTGATGATGGCGAGAAAATTGCGTCGGCTGAATCCCATTCAGCGGCGCTCAGCGCCGGCGCCCAGAGCGCTTGCGGTTCGGGCCGCACGAAGCGATAGGGGCCGACTTGCTCAAGCTTGCCGCCATTGCCGGAATCCAGCAGGCGATAATCTTGCCAATCGTCGGCAATCAAAAGCTCAGGCGCGCGCGCCGTCATATCCGCGTCTCCGCCACACATCATACAGCATCACGCCTGTCGCGATCGCCAAGTTCAAACTATCCGCCCGTCCGCGCATGGGTAGTTTTACCAACACGTCGCACGCCGACTCCATGTGCGGCGGCAGGCCGGATTGCTCGTTGCCCATCAGAATGATCAGGCGCTTCGGCGCTGGCGCGTTCGCATCGGCCATGGCGCCCTTCAACGACAAGCCCGACATCTCCGAGCCGCGCGAAGTCTTGTAGCGCAGCAATTCCTCGAACGACGCCCGCGCCAGCGGCATCGCAAACAGCGAACCCATGCTCGCGCGTACGGCTTCCACCGAGAACGGATCACATGTCTCGCCAATCAACACGACGCCGCCGGCACCCGTCGAATCCGCAGTACGCAAAATCGTGCCCAGATTGCCTGGATCGCGAATGCCTTCGAGCGCCACGATGGTCTCGCCCTCCAGCGAGTCCAGGGGCGCCAAATGCTGCTTGTAGGCGCCGATCACCGTCTGTGGGTTATCGCGCTTACTGATCTGGCCAAGGATGCTCTCATTCGTCTCGATCACGCGCACACGCCGCTTTTCGGCTTCCGCGATCAAAGCGCGCACCTGCGGTCGCTCCATTGCCGCTGGCGCGTAAACCAAGATCTCCGGCCAGACGCCCAGTTCCGACGCCTCAACCGCCAACCTTGCGCCTTCAGCAAGGAAGAGGCCGGTCTCGGCGCGCCCCTTCTTCATGTGCAGGGTCTTGAGCGTCTTGATCAGGGGATTGGACGCGCTGGTGATCTGGTGCGCCATAGGTCTCTTTCGGGCGTTCGCCCGCCGGGGTGTTTCAGGTTTTCGCCTAGATCGCCAGGCATTAGAAGGGCGTTAAGTGCGCTCTTCTGCGCGTGGCGCGGGAATTATGATCGGTCTGCTCTTGTCCCAGGTGATCTTGTTCGCGGCGGCGGGCCTGATTGGCTTCGCCCTGGGCTGGCGCCTGTTCGCGTTTTTGGCCGGCCAACGCCGCCGTACGGAGCAACGCGAAATCGATCAGCTGCGCAGTGCGCTGAGTGAAGCCCAGGTGCGACGCGCCCGATGACCAGTTTCGATCCGGACAAGCCAAACAAGGATCGGCCTCTGCTGTGGGTTGGCCTCGCGGGCGCGGCCTTGGCCGCTCTGCTCGGTATGCTGTCGCCGCACGCGGGCGCTGTGTGGCGCATGCCTGCCGTGCTGGAAGAGCGTGTGGAGACGGCGTTGCTCGCCGCCGGCTTTCCGGGCCTTTCCGTGCGCATGGAAGGCCAACAAGCTGTGCTGAGCGGCATCGTCGAGGATGAAGCTGACATTGCCAGCGCTGCGCGCGCCGCGCTGACGGCGGCCGGCCATGGCGGGGCATGGAGCGGAGGCGTCACAAGCGTCGATACGTCCGACGTCACGCTCGGAGCGTTTGAGCGGCCGTACGCTTGGAATGTACGCCGCGATGGTTCGCGCGTCGTGCTCTCCGGCGCCGTACCCAGCGAAAACGCGCGCGCCGATCTGCTGACAGCGGCGGCGCAGGCGTTTCCGACGGCCGAAGCGATTGATGAAATGCACGTCGCGGGCGGGGCGCCGTCGCCGGCATTCACCGCCGTGGCCCGCGACGCCATTCGCCTGCTGGCTGATTTGAACACCGGGGAGGCGCGCATCGTTGACAACCAACTCGTCGTCATCGGGGATGGCGGCCAGGCGGCGGTGGAGGCGCTGCGCGCCGCGTTCGATGAGCCGCCCGCGCCGTTCCGCTCGCGCTTGGCTGTGACGATCGATGGTCTCGATGTCGATCATCCTGAACTTCAAGGTCTCAATCTTTCAAACGGGGACGCCGAAACCTGCGAACGCGCGTTCGATCGCTTGATGGAGCGCAACGTCATCAATTTCGCACCGGGTTCATCGGCGATTGATCCCTCAAGCCGTCAAGTGCTGGACTCGCTGGCCTCCGTGGCGCTGCGCTGCGACCGCTTCTCGATCGAAGTGGCTGGCCACACCGACAACACCGGCGCGCGCGATCTCAACATGAGCCTGTCGCAGACGCGAGCGGACGCGGTGGCGAACTACCTTTCCGGCCAGGGCGTGGCGCGCTCACGCCTCACTGCGCGCGGTTACGGCCCCGACCGCCCGCGCGCCAGTAACGCCACCCCGGCCGGCCAAGCCTCCAACCGACGCATCGAATTTTACGTGAGCGGGTGACGCGATGATCTATCTGATCGGACAATTGTCGCTCTGGCTGTTCTTGACCGCGGTGTTCGCTGCTCTTGCCGGGTGGGCCTATGCCGCCCAGCGCGCGGCGCCCGTTGACGCCAAGCTGCGGCGCGACCGCGAAGCGCTTGTGCGCGATCTGGCGCGTCTTGCTGCCGGAGAGGCAATCGCCCACGACGACGCGGCCGCCAGCATCGAGATTGATGCGTTGCGTCGGCAGCTGGAGGTCCGCAACAGCCGCATCGTCGAACTGGAGAGCTTGCTCGGCCAAGCGCGTGAGCGCGCCGATGAACACGCGGCCCAACTGGCGCAGCTGCAACGCGGCCTCTCAGACCAGCGCGAGGAGAACGCCGAGATCGAGCGTCTGCGCGCGCTCGTGGCGGGCCACGAGGAGGAGCGCGCGCGCGAAGTGGAAGTGATCGCCGAACCGGTCGAGCCACTTATCGACGAAGAGACGCTTGCGCTGCAGTCCTGGCGTTTGCGCTATTTCGAGCAGCGCGTGAAATATCTCGAAGGTCGCGCCGCGGCAGAGCAGATCGAAGCGCTACTGCCGCCTGCGGCGGAGGCGCTGGAGGGAGGACAAGAGCCAGAGCCGCCGGTCCTCGAATGGCGCGCCCGCGATGCGGAGGCGCGCGCCCATTATCTCGAACAGCAAGTACGCGCACTGACGTCGGTTGTTGAAGGCGGCCCCGAGAGTGTGACGGGGACGCCCGCAGAGGAACCCGCGCCATTCGCCGCCAACGCGGATGTCGACATTCTGCTGCGCTGGCGTTTGCTCTATCTGGAACGCCGCGTCGCTTATCTACAGGCTGACGCCGCACGTTCGGCGGAGCTGGCAGCGGTTTCCGCGCCCGAACCAGAACCCGCGCCGACACCAGAGCCCCAACCGGCGGCTGCGTTGGAAGCTGGTCCCGATCCCGATCGTTGGAAATGGCGCGCCCGCTATCTCGAAGCGCGTCTGCGCCACCTCGAAGCCCGCCCGCCGCAGGTGGTGGTGCAAACCATTGCCGCGCCCGTTGCAGTCGAAGCTGACGAAGTGCCGGCGTCGCCTCCCGTCCCAACAACTACGCCGCGCAAGCCGCCTGTGCTCACGGCGGCGCGGAACGGTGCGCCGGATGACTTCACGCTGATCGAGAACGTCAGCGCGCTTCAGCAAAGCACGCTCAATGCGATTGGTGTCTTCCATTTCGATCAGATCGCAGCTTGGGCGCCAGAGCACGTCGCTTGGATCGATCGTTATTTCCGCCTGCGCGGGCGGATCACTCAGGAAGAATGGGTCGAGCAGGCGGCAGAGCTTGCGCGCCACGGTGTTGTCGCCGCGCGTCGTGTCCTTGAAAGCGAAGACGCCTAAAGCGCCTCAGTGTGGGCGCGGCGCGAGCCGCACCGTTTCGCGCGTGCCGTCACGGCGCTCGATGAAAATCTGCCGGAAGTCCGGGCTCGCATGCGCCTTGGAGCCCGTGGCCTGCGCAATGGCGATTTCACGCGCGGCGCGCTCACGAAGCTTTTCTGTGTTTTGGTTAGACATGTGTCCTCCTGGCCCCAATCTGGAGCGCCGGGGCGATGGGTCAACTTACGCTTTGCTCAGCAGCCTGCGATCACGACGGCCAGCACTTCGGCGCCATATTTCTTGAGCTTGGCTTCGCCGATGCCGGGAACTTTGCCGAGCCCCACGAGGTTTGAAGGCTTCGTGTTGACGATCGCGGCCAAGGTCGCGTCATGCAGGATCACATAGGGCGGTACGCCTTGCGTTTGCGCCGCATCGAGTCGCCAGGTGCGTAGCGCTTCAAACAATTTAGCGTCAGCGCCGGTGAATGCCGCCTTCACCGCGCCCTTCGCGTCACGCGAGGCGCGGCGTTCTTCCTTGCTGCGCCGCGTCGATTTCGCCGCTTCGCGAATACGGACTGTCCGTTCCTTGCGGAAGATCGCGCGCACGGCTTCGTCGTCGCCGATGGAGAGCGTCGGGCGCTGATCATCGCCTTCGCTGAGCACGCCTTCAAACAGCAAATGCTCGATCACATTGCGCCAAATCGGCTCGGGCTGGTCGGCGCCGATGCCGAAGGTGGTGCGCGTGGCATATTGCTCATCGAGCCCGTCGCCGGTGCGGCCGAGTAAATGGTTCACGACCCGCCCACGCCCAACACGCTGATCCATGCGCATCACCGCGGAGATGGCCTTGGCGGCAAGTTCTGTCGCGTCGATGGAAGCTGGCGGGTCGGTGCAGATATCGCAGACGCCGCAAGGCTCGACGACTTCCTCGCCAAAATAGCGCCGTACGCCGGCGCGCCGGCAGGTGAGGCCGTCGAGATAGGCGAAGAGCTGTCGTGCCTTCTTGATCTGCACGGCTTTGACTTGCTCGCTCGCGTTCGATTGGTTGGCGAACATCACCGAGCGGCGGAGGTCCGACGCCGAATAGATGCAAAAGCCCTCGGCGGTCTCGCCGTCGCGCCCGCCGCGGCCAACTTCCTGCCAATAGGCTTCAATGCTCTTCGGCGAGTCCGCGTGGATCACGTAGCGCACGTCCGGCTTATCGACACCCATGCCGAAGGCGATGGTGGCGACCATCACCACGTCGTCTTCTTCCTGGAATTTATGTTGCCGCTCCGCGCGCAAGCCGGTGTCGAGGCCTGCATGATAGGCGAGCGCGGGGATCTTCTGCGCTTGCAACGCCGCCGCCGTCTTATCGACGTTGTCACGCGTGGCCGCGTAAATGATGCCCGATTTGCCGCGCCGCGCGCGCACCAAATCGAAAATGCGCTCTTGCGGCTTCGTCGATTTGCGCTCGGCTGCAAGCACAAGATTCGGGCGATCGAACGAGGCGATGAAGCTCTTGGCGTGCTCAAGGCGGAGCTGCGTGCGGATATCAGCTTGCGTCTTCAGGTCCGCCGTCGCCGTCACCGCCATGCGCGGCACGTTTGGGAAAAGCTCGGCCAGCCGCCCCAGCGCGCGATAATCGGGGCGGAAATCGTGCCCCCATTGGCTGACGCAGTGCGCTTCGTCGATGGCGATCAGCGCGATAGGGCATTGTTCGAGGAAATCGAGGAAGCCTTGCGCGAACAAGCCTTCGGGCGAGACGTAAAGTAGATCGAGCTTGCCATCGCGCGCTGCATTCAACCATTCGCGGCGCGCATCGCGATCGAGCGTGGAATCCAGTCGCGCCGCCGCAACGCCCGCCGCACGCAATGCAGCCACCTGATCCTGCATCAGCGCGATCAGAGGCGAGACCACCAAGCCGACGCCCGGCCTCAGCATTGCGGGTATCTGATAGCAGAAGCTCTTGCCGCCGCCCGTGGGCAGCACCGCCATCACGTCGCGGCCTTCCAACACCTCGGCGATCACATCCGCCTGCAGCCCACGAAAATCATCGTGGCCAAACACGCGGCGCAGCGTTTCGCGGGCGGAATCAAGGTTGGCGGACATCGCGGCACGCTAGCCGCTCGCCGCGCTCAAGGCGATTGCTTGTGCAGCCCCAGCGCGCCTATGCATATCCCAGCTTGGCCCGCCCAATAGATCATCCAGCCGGCGAAGTTGCGCCAATAGGCGAGCGTTGGGTCGGGATCGTTATGGAACATATTCCAGGCGACGAAGCCGTCGGAGATGAAGAACAACACCGCGCCCGCCATCACCAGCCAACGCGTCGCCGGCAGCGTGAACGAGCAGAGCGCCATCAAAGTCAGCACGCCGGTGTAAACCGCGAGCGGCGTGAACATCGCATTATCGCGCGGCACGAGCAGATACGTCATCACGAAGCACGCGACGATCAGCGCGAGCGCGCCCAGCAGCCGCGGCGGGCTCTTCAACGCGGCGCCAATGCCTAAGCCGCTGCGCAGGAAGAGCGTGATGTAGAAGAGATGGCCGATCAGGAACGCGAACGCGCCATAGAGAAACGTCTCCGAGCTCCACGCCAGCAACGCATCGCCCAGCGCCCCAAAGAAAAGCCCCGCCGCCAGCAAGCGCGACCGTGCTAGCAGTGCGATAACGCCGAGGATCACGATGCTCGACGCCTTGAAGATCGTGCCGATCACATAAGGCGGCGGGCCTTCATAGAGCGAAGTGCCGAACGCGCCGTAGGCGATGGCTAGGATGGCGGAGAGGGCGAGCAAAAGTCTAGTCATTAGGTGCCAATATCGCCGCGTTGTATCGCGCCGCATATTCGCCGGCGTGATCGTTGTAATCCGCTCGCGCCTAAGCCGAGGGCGCCGCGGGCTGTGGCGGGGACTGCGGAAAAGACGAGGGGCGTTCTCATGTGGGGGCAATTCGGCGATATGCGATGCGCCAGATGACGAGCCCCAGCAATGCGCACGCTAGGGCTGAGGGAAGCGCCTCAACGAGGGCGGTCCACCAGCCATGAGCGGTGATTCCGGCGGGCGTCGCTACGACCGCGCCTTCGTAGTCGAATACAAGGCCATCCTGGAAGCCTTCCGTGTTGCGTGGGCTCGGAACATAAGCAAGCGCAACCTTGATCCAGAGGCTCACAGCAAAGCCAAGTAGCGCGCCCGTCGCGACCAACCAGCGCCAGGAGCGGCGTCCGGTCACATCAAGCGCCAGCCATGCTGGAAATCCGACAAAAAGCAAAAAAAGCGAAAGCATTGGCGTACCTATCGCAACGAGCGCGCCAATCGTCGCGATAAGCTCCGGCCAACCTGCGAAGTCTGGACGCCTATTGCGCAGCGTCCAGAATGCGATTTCGCTGATCCATAATATTACGGGGCCAACAATGGCGGCGACCAGCAATGCAAGGGCTGCGCGTCCGGTTGTGGTGATGTAGGCCGATTGCATCAACCCCGCCGAGCGGGCTGCGAGTAGCCCAGCTTCTCATTCAACGCGCTCAGCAAATCCTGCGCGATATCCGCGATGACGCCGCCCGGCGGATAGACCGCTGCCGCGCCCATGTCCTTCAGCGTCGGCACATCTTCGGGCGGGATGACGCCGCCGACGACGATCATGATATCGCCGCGGCCGCGCTCGAGTAGGGCCGAGCGCAACGCGGGTGTCAGCGTCAAATGCCCGGCCGCGAGCGACGACACGCCGACCACGTGCACGCCTTTCGCGATCGCTTGCTCCGCGACTTCCTCGGGCGTTGCAAACAATGGCCCGATCTCGACCTCGAAGCCGATATCCGAGAACGCGCTCGCGACCACCTTCTGCCCGCGATCGTGCCCGTCCTGGCCCATCTTGGCGACGAGAATGCGCGGGCGGCTGCCTTCTGCTTCCTGGAACGCCGCCACGCTCTGGCGCGCGCGTTCCACGGCGACATCGCTGCCCGCTTCGCGCGAGAACACGCCCGTCACCAAACGTATCGGCGGCTGGTGGCGATTGAATGCACGCTCCAAAGCCGACGACATTTCGCCCACCGTCGCTTTCGCGCGCGCTGCGTTCACGGCAAGCTCCAGCAAATTGCCTTTGCCGCGCGCGCCGTTCTCCAGCGCCGTGAGCGCCGCATCGACTTCAGCCTGCTTCCGCTCCGCCTTTAGGCGCGTCAGCTTCTCAAGCTGCATCGCGCGCACCTTGGCGTTATCGACCTTGAGCACCGGAATGTCTTCGGCTTCGTCGAGCTTATACTTGTTCACGCCAACGATGGTTTGGTGCCCGGTATCGATGCGCGCCTGTGTGCGTGCGGCGGCTTCCTCAATGCGCGCTTTCGGCAAGCCTTGATCGATCGCTTGCGCCATGCCGCCGAGCTTCTCGACCTCCTCGATATGCGCCCATGCCTTCGCTGCGAGATCGGCGGTGAGACGTTCGACATAATACGAGCCGCCCCACGGATCGGCCGGGCGGCAGACGCCGCCTTCGCTTTGCAGCAGGATTTGCGTGTTGCGGGCGATGCGCGCGGAGAAATCCGTCGGCAGCGCCAACGCTTCATCGAGCGAATTGGTGTGCAGCGATTGGGTGCCGCCATAGGCCGCCGCCATCGCTTCAACGCAGGTGCGGATCGCGTTGTTGTAAACGTCCTGCGCGGTGAGCGACCAGCCAGAGGTTTGGCAGTGCGTGCGCAGCGCGCGCGATTTGTCCGACGCGCCAAATTGGCCGACGAGCTTGGCCCAAAGCAGACGCGCGGCGCGCATCTTGGCGATTTCCATGAACGGGTTCATGCCGATCGCCCAGAAGAAGGAGAGGCGCGGCGCGAATTTGTCGACGTCCAAGCCGCCGGCGATGCCCGCGCGAATGTATTCGACGCCGTCGGCAAGCGTATAGCCAAGCTCAAGGTCGGCCGTCGCGCCAGCCTCCTGCATGTGATAGCCGCTGATCGAGATCGAATTGAATTTCGGCATCTCGTTGGCGGTGTAGGCGAAGATGTCGCCGACGATGCGCATCGACGGTTTGGGCGGATAGATGAACGTATTCCGCACCATGAATTCTTTGAGGATGTCGTTCTGGATCGTGCCGCTGAGCTTGGCGTGCGGCACGTTCTGCTCTTCGCCGGCGACAATATAGAGCGCCATGATTGGCAACACGGCGCCGTTCATCGTCATCGACACGCTCATCTGATCAAGCGGGATGCCGCTGAAGAGCGTGCGCATGTCATAGATCGAATCGATCGCCACGCCGGCCATCCCGACATCGCCCAGCACGCGCGGGTGATCGGAATCGTAGCCGCGGTGCGTCGCCAGATCGAACGCGACCGAGAGACCCTTCTGACCCGCCGCCAGATTGCGACGATAGAAAGCGTTGGATTCTTCCGCAGTCGAGAAACCCGCATACTGACGGATCGTCCACGGTTGCTGCACGTACATGGTCGGATACGGGCCGCGTCCGAACGGCGCGAGGCCGGGGAAACCGTCAACGAAGTCGAGCCCCGCGCGATCGGCGGCCGTGTAAGCCGTCTTCACCGCGATGCCTTCAGGCGTGAGCCACGGCTCGCCGCCGGCAGGTGAACCGGCGACGACATCAGGGCTCAGCGCGAGCTTGGAGAAATCGGGCAAGCTCATTGTGCAATCCCCAACGCCGCGTGCAGCGTCTCAAGTTCTTTCACCACGTCCTGGCCCACGAAGACGAATTGATCGATTCCAGCGGCGCGCCATTGCGCCTCGTTCTCGCCCGGTTTGCCCGCGAGCACGACCCAATCAGCGCCGGCAGCCTTCAGGCGTTGCGCACAATTCTCAGCATGGTCAGCGTAGCAAGCATCGGTGCTGGCGATCAGTGCGACCTTGGCGCCGGAGGCGCGGAACGCGTCGATCAGCGCCTCCATTGTGCCGTACGCTTCTTCCGGGCCGAGGGCGGCGATGCCGCCGACCGCAAGCAGATTGCGCGAGAATTGCGACCGCGGGCCGAACTCTGCGAGTGTGGCCATGGTGGCGAAGAAGACGCGGGGGGAGGCGGGTTCCGCCCGGTCGCGCAGCGCTTCGAAGGGCTCAGCCCAACGGATCGAGGGCAGCGCGTTTGCATGTGTTTTGCCGGCCGGGAGCCTGCGGTCTGATGCGTCCACCTCCGGCGCCTTGGCGCCGAGGAGCGGGAAGTCGGTGACGCCAGTGATGGTTTCGCGGCGCGTCGCGATCGCGCGCTGACGTGCTGTGCGGGCCTCGCCGATCGCGCCCTGTAGCCAACCGGATTGCAGCGCCGCGACGATGCCGCCTTGCGCTTCGATCTGCTGCATCAAGGCCCAAGCCTTGTCGGCCAATTCGCGCGTCAGTTTTTCCACGAACCACGACCCGCCCGCCGGATCGGCGACATGCCCCAAGCGACATTCTTCCAGCAGCACGTGCTGCGTGTTGCGCGCGACGCGGCGCGCGAAAGGCGACGGCCCGCCGAGCGCATCAGTGAAGTTCGACGTGGTGATCACATCCGCGCCGCCAATGGCTGCCGCGAAGGCCGCTGTGGTGATGCGCAGGATGTTGGTTTGTGCATCGTGGCGCGTCAGCATCCGCGCGCCCGTGAAAGCATGGATGCGCGCCGCACGTTCCGCAGGCGCGGCGCCGGAAGCTTCCTGCACACGCGCCCAACACAGGCGCAGCGCGCGTAGCTTCGCGGTTTCGATCAAAACATCAGGGCCGACGCCGATCGCAAAGGCCACGCTCGCTGCGGCGTCGCCGACCGCCAGGCCAGCGTCAGTAAGCGCGCGCAGATAAGCGATGCCGCTGCAGAGCGCCGCCGCGATTTCTTGCGCCTCCGTGCCACCGGCTTCATGCACCGGTCGGGCATCGACACGCACCGCCGTCGCCGCCGGCAATTCTTTGCGCACGCGCGCCGCGAACGTGGCGGCCCTCGCGACATCGTCCGCGCCGATCGCGCCATCGCGCATCAGCACGCCAATCGGATCGAGGTTGAACGCTGTGCCGACTGCCGCGACGCCGCGCAGCTTGGTTTCAAGCAGCTCCGCCGTCTGCAGGGCGAACGCGCCGGCATCCAGCGAGACGGGCGCGGCCTCAAGGATCACATCCGCGAGCGCGAGATCGAGCGCGGCACCATTGCTAATCGCCACACCGCGCTCGCCGCGCGGATCGATCACCAATTCGATCGCCGCCACACCACCGGCGAGATCGGCGAGAATCGCGGCGTTCGTCTTTTCTGGATCGGGATGCGCATAGGCTTGCCGGATGAGCCAAGCGCCTTGGCGGGCGCCACGCACAAACGGCGCCGCACCTGGGAAGCCCGACGCATCGCGCGCCGTCGCCACATCCGTTTCACGATAAAGCGGTTCGAGCGCGATGCCGTCACTGGTTTTGCCGACCAGGCGGTCCCATTTCGCGCCCTTCAGTCCTTGCTCGACAAGCGCACGCCAAGCGGCCTCGTCGGCCGGCTCGCCCAGGTGCAGAGGCTCAGACATTTCCGCTCCAGTTTACGTTATGGAATGTATCGACGCGCTTTTGCCAAGAAGCTACGGCTAAGCGCAACAAGGGAGAGTGATGATGGCGCTGCCGCCAATTTTCGACAAGCTACGCCTGCCGGTTGTCGGCGCCCCACAATTCATCATCGCCAATCCCGCTCTCGTGACCGCGCAATGCAAGGCTGGCATCGTCGGTTCGTTCCCTGCGCTCAATGCGCGCCCGGCCGAGTTGCTGGATGAATGGCTGACGCAGATCAAGGCTGACCTTGCGGCGTATGACGCGGCGAACCCAGACGCGCCGTCGGCGCCGTTTGCCGTCAATCAGATCGTGCACAAGACGAACGAACGCCTCGATCACGACGTCGAGATGTGCGTGAAGCACAAAGTGCCGATCGTGATCACCTCGCTCGGCGCCCGCCCGGATGTGAATGACGCAATCCACTCCTATGGCGGCATCGTTTTGCATGACATCATCAATGTCACTTTCGCCAAGAAGGCGCTGGAGAAGGGCGCGGACGGCCTGATTGCCGTGTGCGCCGGTGCGGGCGGTCACGCGGGCGCGCTATCGCCGTTTGCGCTGATCTCGGAAATTCGTGAATTCTTCGACGGCCCGCTCTTGTTGTCGGGCGCGATCTCCACCGGGCGTGGCATTCTGGCGGCGCAGGCGATGGGCGCCGACCTCGCTTATATGGGTTCGGCCTTCATTGCGACCACGGAGGCCAATGCGCCCGAGGCGTACAAGCAAATGATCGTCGACAGCGCCGCGAGCGACATCGTTTACAGCAATCTCTTCACCGGCGTGTCCGGGAATTATCTGAAGGGGTCGATCACCTCGGCCGGCCTCGATCCGGACAATCTGCCGCAGAGCGATCCAAGCAAGATGAGCTTCGGCGGCGGCGAAGGCTCAAAGGCGAAAGCTTGGAAGGACATTTGGGGCGCGGGGCAAGGCGTCGGTTCGGTGCACGAGGTCATTCCGGCCGCTGACCGCATCGCGCGCCTTAAGCGCGAGTACGACGAGGCCAAAAGCGCGCTTTGCCGCGCCTAATCCCGCAGGTCTGTTTCGAAAAACACAAACAACGGCGTGCCCTTAGCGGGGCGCGCCGCGATTCTATCCGACCGGTCGCCGTGCGCGCCTAGGCTTCTTCTCCACGAGAGGAAGCTCATGACCACACAACCCCTAGAGAAATCCGCGATCCAATCGCTGACGCTGCGCAGCGCCGCAGCGATCGCCATCGCCGCCGCCGCCGAGCGCCTCGGCGTCATTCTACCCGATGGGGCGGCCCAGGAGGCCGCCAGCGCGCTCATCGATCTCGTCGTGACGTTCGGTCTGATCGGCGTCGCCGTGGGCCGCACCCGCGCTCGCGCATCCATCACCTAAAGGAGACAATCCCATGCGCAATCCTTTGCGCGCGCTGGCGCTTGCCTGCGCGCTGACCCTTACGCCTGCCTGCGCATCCATGCAGGTTGGCGAGACCCGGATCGAGAACCCAGTCGCCGCCGCCCGCACGCTTGACCAGCGGGCTTACGCAGTGCTGCACACCTATGCGGCGATCATCGAAGAAGCCACGGACATCGTGCGCGATCCGGCGACGCCGATCGGCTTCAAGCGCGCGCTTGGGCAAGCGGAGCGTGTGGCGACGCCGGCAGCGGAGACGCTGCAGATCGCGGTGACAGCCTATGTGCAAGCCCGCGCGGACTTCGAAGCCGCGTCCGGCGAAAGCCAGCCCACGCTGGAGCGTGCGGCAATCGCGCTCACGATTGCAGCGCGTCGCCTAAGCGAAGCCGTTCTCGCGGCTGACGCGCCCATCTCCGAACTCGAAGACCTCGTCCGTGCGCGTCGCGGCTAAGGAGCACACATCATGCTGAATTGGATTATGCAGCTACAATTGCTGCTCGCCGCTTTGTCGACGTTTCTGCCCTTGGCGCCGAGCGAGTCGCGCGAACGCATCGCTGACGTGCTCGACGCCGCCGCCAAGGCGCTCGCCGCTGGCGGCGCGATTGCCGGCAACATTGACGACCTTGCCGTCAAGCTCGCGGCGGTCCGCGCCGAAGTCGAAGCCATGGTCGCGGCGGGGCGACAGGTGACGGCGGATGAGCTGGACGTGGCGATGGCGCGCGTGCGCGCCGCTTCCGCCAATTTCCGCGCTGCCCTCGAGACTGCGGAGGCCGCCGCGCGCGGATAGCGCCGGTCCCGCGCGGGGAGGCGCTGGTCCATGGTTGACCTGGGCGCCTCCCCGCCTTCTTCTGCGCCTATGAGCACACACATCCTCGCTATCGATCAAGGCACGACCTCGACCCGCGCCATCGCGTTCGATCTGTACTTCAATCCTGTCGCCGTCGCGCAAATCGAGCTTAAGCAGCATTACCCCCAACCGGGATGGGTCGAGCACGACGCGGAAGAGATTTGGGTCGCGACGCTCAATGTCTGCCGCGATGTTATCGCAAAGGTTGGGGGCGCGACGAATGTTGCCGCCATTGGAATCACCAATCAGCGCGAAACGACCGTCATATGGGATCGCAAAACCGGCGCACCCGTGCACAAGGCCATCGTATGGCAGGACCGACGCACGTCCGAACTCTGCGCCGGGCTCCGCGAAGCTGGGCATGAAGCGCGCGTGCAGAAAACTACGGGTCTTCTGCTCGACCCCTATTTTTCCGCAACGAAGATTGCGTGGATTCTGGATCAGGACGCGTCGCTGCGCACTCGCGCGGAAAAAGGCGAACTCGCGTTCGGCACGATCGACGCGTTTCTCGTGTGGCGTCTCACAAACGGCGCTTCGCACATAAGCGACGTCACGAACGCCGCGCGCACTTTGCTGTTTGACATCGCCGAGCGCGATTGGAGCGACGAGATGTGCGCGCTCTTCAACGTGCCGCGCGCGCTGTTGCCGAAAACCGCCGCTTGCGACGCCCATTTCGGCGATACGGACACGCAGCATTTCGGCCGTCCGATTCCCATCCACGGCATGGCAGGCGATCAACAGGCCGCGCTCGTGGGGCACGGCTGCCTCAAGCCGGGTATGGCGAAAGTCACCTATGGCACCGGTGCGTTCCTCGTCATGAATATGGGCGATGCGCCGCCGCATTCGCGCAATCGATTGCTGGCGACCGTCGGCTATCAGGCAAAGCAGGATTTTGCTTACGCGCTCGAAGGTTCGATCTTCTCCGCCGGCGCAACAATGCAATGGCTGCGTGACGGACTAAAGCTCATCAAGAATTCTGCCGAGTCTGAAGCGATCGCGGCGGCCCTGGCGGACAATGGCGGCGTTTATCTCGTGCCGGCGTTCGCCGGCCTCGGCGCGCCGCAATGGAACGCGGAAGCGCGTGGTACGATCATTGGTCTCACCCGAGACTCGCGCTTGGATCACATCGTCCGCGCCGGTCTGGAGGCCGTCGCTTACCAAACCGCCGATCTCCTTGAGGCTCTGCGCGCGGACGGCGCGCCGCCGATCAAATCGTTGCTGGTCGATGGGGGCCTTACGGCCAACAATTGGGCGATGCAGTTTCTCGCCGACATTTGCGACGTCGAGGTAGCGCGCCCCAAATTTCAGGAAGTCACCGCGCTTGGAGCGGCGAAACTCGCGGCCCTTGGCGCGGGCCTGATCGGTTCGCTCGACGGTGCGGGCGCCGGCGATACTGTGCGCTGGGCTCCGCGCATGGACCGGAGTGCGCGCGAGGAAACGAAAATCGGCTGGCGGAAGGCTGTGGCAGCGGCCCTGGCGGCGACAAAAACTGAATAGATCGCGAGCGAGCGGGGCGCTTGGTGAGCCCGGCGGGATTCGAACCCGCGACCCTCTGATTAAAAGTCAGATGCTCTACCGACTGAGCTACGGGCTCGCGCGCGAGGGCGTGCACTTAAGCCGACGCCCGCGCGCGCGCAACCTGTAGCCTGGATTTAGTCGCCCGAGGGGCCATCGATCGTCGGCGGAGGTGCGTCTGGCTCGATCGCGGTCGCAGGTGGCGGAACTGGCTCCAGCGGCGCCGCTGGCGCAGCCGCGGGCGGCGAATTCGCGGGCGCAGCGGGCGCCGGTTCGCGAGTTGTGGGCCCATTCCCCAGCGGCGCGCTGTCGGGGGCGCGCGCTTCCGCAAAGGTCTGTTCTTCCGCGGCGGGGACGAGCGAGGCGGTCTGCGGCGCACTCACGAAGTTCAGGTAGCCCCAGGTGGCGCCAGCGAGCAGCGCACCCAAAATCGCCACCCGGACGAATGCACCGCTCTTGTCCGTGTGCCGTGGCGGCGGTGCGTATGGATCCTGGTCTTTTTCAGGGGTAGTCATGACAATCTCCGCTTGAGGGGTTCGCCAAGCCAACCCCTCCCAACGCCGAAGGGTTCCGATCACAGACCCGTGTGGTCGAGGCGCAACATCGCTTGGGAAATGAATTCCACAGGCGCCCAAGATACTTGGCGCACCGCCCCATCCCTGCACAAAGTGCGATCACCTTCTTGGTTCGGCGGGGGACGTCCTCGGGTATTCGCCTGAGAGGATGCGCGCAGGGGCGATGAGGGGATGGGGCCGCGTCGGGAGGGGGCGCGGCCCCTTTTCTCTCTCCTTGTCAGGCTCGGACCTGCTGTCGCACCGGCGACACGCAGCGCTGGTAAAGTGAGGCGAAATAGCCCGAAAGGGCAGTGGTGGACCGTTAATCTAGTGGACGCCGCCGCCCAAAACATTACAGGGTTATTTGGACTGACGTTCGGGAACCAAAACGCACGTTTATCGTTCGGTAACGGCGTTGGGCTTCTTAGGACTACGCAGGCGGGAGTGGCCGGGCTCGTTCCGGCATGCCCTTGCTCAGGGGAAATTCGGTAAGAGGGATGATCATGAAATCACGCATCACCAAGACCGTCGCGCTTGCGGCGCTGATGGCCGGCGCCGGTGGCGTCGCCCACGCGACTGAGGGCTGGTACGGCCGCGCCGACGTTGGCTACAGCATCGACGCCAGCCTCGATGGCGACGTGGACGGCGACGAGCTGAAGACGGATCTTGAAGGCGATTGGATGGGCGGCCTCGGTCTTGGCTACGCCTTCCAAAACGGCTTCCGCGCTGAAGGGGAACTCGGCTTCCGTTACAATGAAGCGGATGGCACGCTCGATGGCGGGGACATCACGGGCTATGCCCGCTCGTGGTCGGCAATGGCCAACCTGTATTATGACTTCAACCGCGGCGGTACGATCGAGCCGTACCTCGGCGTCGGTGTCGGCGCAGCGCGCATTGGCGCAGGCGTTGACGGGTTCGGCAGCGATCAAGACACGGTTCTGGCGTATCAAGCGCTGGCTGGTCTTGCTTTCAGCCTCACTGAGCGCCTCGACCTCGACGTCGGCGTTCGCTACTTCACCGCCCCGGACGCGGAATTTACCCTCGCCGGTTCGGAAGCCTCGGCTGACTATGAGCACACTGCGGCCACGATCGGCCTCCGTTGGCAATTCGCTGGCGCCGAGCCGGCGCCGGTCGTTGTGCCGCCGCCGCCGGTAGCGCCGCCGCCGCCGCCGCCGCCGGTTGCTGTTGCCTGCCCGACGTCTGAATTCGTCGTGTATTTCGAGTGGGATCGCTCGAACCTGAACCAAGCCGCGTTGGAAACGATCGACGCCGCCGTGAACCGCGCACGTCAGTGCAACGTCTCGGGCGTTGTGGTCGTCGGCCACACGGACACGTCGGGCTCGCCGACCTACAACCAGGGCCTGTCGGAGCGTCGTGCTTCGGTGGTGCGTGACGCTCTCGTGGCGCGCGGCATCGGCGCTGGCGCGATCACCACGCAGGCGCGCGGTGAAACCGACCTGGCCCGTGCGACCCGCGACGGCGTGCGTGAGCCTCTGAACCGCCGTACGGCGGTGACGATCAGCTTCCGCTAATCGTTCGCCTCAACGGCTAATCCTAAGCGCGGGCCCGGCCAAAAGCCGGGCCCGTTGCTGTTGGCGGTTGCTTTGTCGCCTATGGGAATGGGGTGGACAGGGACATGCCGCATGGGCAAGTTCCGGCGCATGTCGGCCGATAAAATCAACGCGCTGGCCTCCACGGAGTGGGGCGCCGATGCGGTGCAATTGCTGTGCGAAATCGACACGCAAACTGAAGCGCTCGCCGCCCGCACTGAGGCATGGTCCGCGACCAACTCGGGCTCGTTCGAACTCGCTGGCCTCGCCTCGATGCGCGCGTCGTTGCTCGACGCCGTGGCTGTGCTGCCGGGCGCGCCGGAGGAAGTGGCGCTTGCGCCGTCACAACGTATCCGACCCGACGGGGAGGTAGCGCACATCGAGCACGGCGCTTCAATCCGTGTGCGCGTGCGGCCCGAAGCGCCGGTGCAAATCGCGCTCACCGGCCATTACGATACCGTCTTTCCCGCCGCGCACGCGTTTCAGAAGCCATGGCGCGAAGGCGAACTCATACATGGTCCGGGCGTCGCCGACATGAAGGGTGGGATCGCCGTGATGCTTGCCGCGCTGGAAGCGTTCGAGCGTTTGCCGGGCGAGAAGCGCGTCGGCTACGAAGTCTTGCTGAACCCCGATGAAGAGATTGGATCTCCAGCCAGCGCGCCATTGCTTGCGGCCCTTGGCGCGCGTGCGCACCTCGGCATGACTTATGAGCCGGCGATGGCCGACGGCGCGTTGGTCGATGCACGCAAAGGCTCCGCCAATTACAGTCTGGCGATACGCGGTCGCGCTGCACACGTGGGCCGCGCCTTCAACGACGGTCGCAACGCCGTGGTTGCCGCCGCTGGTGCCGCTGTGGCGCTCAATGCACTCAACGGCCAACGCGACGGTGTCACTTTCAATGTGGGCGCAATCGACGGCGGCAGCGCCGTCAACGTTGTGCCGGAGGGCGCGGTGCTGCGATTCAACGTGCGCGCGCCGGATGCGGCAAGCGCCACATGGGGCGAAGCCCAAGTTGCGCGCATCGTCGCCGAGACCAATACGCGCGATGGCATTAGTGCGCATCTGCACGGCGGCTTCACCCGTCCGCCCAAGCCGCTCAACGATCAGCAACGCACGATGGTGAATTGGACCCGCAAGGCTGGCGAAGCGCTCGGGCTCGATCTGAACTTCCGCCCCTCTGGCGGTGTCTGCGAAGGCAACAATCTCGCCGCCGCGGGTTGCCCCAATATCGACACGCTCGGTCCGTGCGGCGGCGGCCTGCACAGCGATCAGGAATTTGCGCTGATCCCAAGCTTTGCCGAGCGGGCCAAGCTTTCCTTCCTGCTGCTCGCTGGCGTCGAGCGCGGCCTGTTTGACGTGCGGAGCCTGCGCGCATGAGCGGGCCAACCTACGTCATGCGCGCGGCCGGTCCGGCCGATATGGGCGGTTTCCAGCAATTGCGCGAGATCGCTGGAGCGGGCTTCACCAGCCTCATGCTCGATGACCAGGCGATGGCGGAAAAGCTCGCGCTTTCCGAAGCGAGCTTTGCGTCAACGGCGGAGAACCCGGGCGCCGAACGCTATTTCATGGCCCTCGAGCACCTTGCGAGCGGCCAGATCGCCGGCTGCTGTGGTGTGAAGGCGACGATTGGCGAAACCCCGCCGTTCTTCAATTTCCGCGTAATCACCGAGGCGCAATCCTCTGCTGTCGTCGGCAAACGCTTCGACATGCGCGTCCTGATCGGCGTGAACGATTTCACGGGATGCACTGAGGTCGGCTCGCTGTTCGTGCGCCCGGAGCATCGCACAGGCGGCATCGGCCGAGCACTAGCGCAGAACCGCTATGTGCTGATGGCTGCGCAACCGCAGCGCTTCCGCGATCAGGTCGTCTCCGAATTGCGCGGTGTGGTGTCGGCGGAAGGCGTGTCGCCATTTTGGGAAGCCGTGGGCCGTCACTTCTTCCGCATGGATTTCTCCGAAGCCGACAAGCTCAGCGCTATCACCGACAACCAATTCATTCTCGATTTGATGCCGCAGCATCCGATCTACGTGGATCTGCTGCCCCAAGCCGCGCGCGAAGTGATCGGCAAGTGCCACAATGCGGGCGAGGGCGCTGAGCGGCTATTGCAGTGGGAAGGTTTTACCTTCTCCAACGTCGTCGACATTTTCGATGGCGGTCCGCTGATGAGTGCGCCGCGCGATCACATCCGAACGTTGCGTGAGACCAAGCGCGTGCGCCTTGAAGCGGCGCAATTGGGTCCCAATTCGAAGCGTGCGCTGGTCGCGACGCCGCGGATCCAAGGCTACCGATGCGTCTCCGCGCGCGCGACGCTCAACAACGGCACGGCGCAGGTCGATGAGGCGACGCTCGCTGCGCTTAAGCTTGAGAGCGGCGCTGAGGCTCTGATCTGGGTGGAAGATGCGAACTGAACTCTATATCGGCGGTGTGTGGCGCGAAGGCGGCGGCGCGGTTTTCACCTCGCATGATCCGGCGACTGGCGACAAGGTTTGGGAAGGTCGCGAAGCCAACACAGATGATGTCGCCGAGGCGATGGCCGCGGCGCGGCTCGCGTTTCCAGCCTGGTCGCGCCGCCCGCTTGAGGAGCGCCTCGCCATCGTTCGCGCGTTCGGCAAGGCGATCGAAAGGCGCGCCGACGAGATCGCGCGCACGATCAGCCGCGAAATGGGCAAGGCGCTCTGGGACGCCAAAGGCGAAGTCCAGGCCATGATCGGCAAGATCGAAATTTCGATACGCGCCCAAGCTGAACGCGCTGGCGACCGCGAGGAGAAGGCCGCCTTCGGCGCTATGACTCTTGCACACCACGCGCACGGCGTGCTGGCGGTGTTCGGGCCGTTCAACTTCCCCGGCCATCTGCCGAACGGCCACATCGTGCCCGCGTTGCTCGCCGGCAATTGTGTCTTGTTCAAGCCTAGCGAAATCACCCCAGGTGTTGCGGCGCTGATGGTTGAAGCTTGGGAGGAAGCCGGCCTGCCTGCCGGCGTTCTCAACCTCCTGCAAGGAGGTCGCGCTGCCGGCGCCGCGCTGCTCGACTCGCACGGCCTCAACGGTGTGCTCTTCACTGGCTCCGCCCACACCGGCGCATTCATCCACAAGAAGTTCGCCGGCCGGCCGGATGTGGTCCTGGCGCTTGAACTCGGCGGCAACAATCCGCTGATTGTCTGGCCGCCGGTTGACGCCGAAGCCGCCGCCAATCTGATCGTGCATTCGGCGTTCGCCACGAGCGGCCAGCGCTGCTCTTGCGCGCGCCGGCTGATCGTACCTCAAGGTGCGGAAGGCGACGCAATTGTCGCGGCATTGGCGGAGCTGACGGCCCGGATCGCCGTGGGTCCCGCAACGCAAACACCTGAGCCGTTTATTGGTCCGGTTGTGAATGCGCAATCCGCTGAGCGCGCGGTGAAGGTGGAGCAGGGCTTGCTCGCCGCGGGCGGAAAATCGATCGTGCCGCTCAAGCGCGCAGGCGCGTTCGTGCACCCTGGTATCGTCGATGTGAGCGGCCTCACACCGCCCGACGAGGAATTGTTTGGCCCGTTGCTCCAAGTATATCGCGTCAACGATTTCGACCACGCGCTCGACATCGCCAACGCCACGCGTTTCGGCCTCGCGGGCGGGCTGATTAGTGACGATCCAGCGCTTTGGGCGCGGGTGAAGAATGAAATGCGCGCCGGCATCCTCAATTGGAATCGCCCTACCACCGGCGCCTCTAGCGGCATGCCGTTTGGCGGGCCGGGACTCTCCGGATCGCTGCGTCCCAGCGCATATTACGCGGCGGATTACGTGGCTTATCCTGTAGCGACGCAGCTCGCGGAAAAGGCTGCGCCGATTCCAGCGCCCGGTCTGCCGTCGTGAGCGCGGAGGAGATCAATTTCGACGGGCTAGTTGGCCCGACGCACAATTACGCGGGCCTCTCCGAGGGCAACCTTGCGTCGGCCCGCAATCGCGACATGGTCGCGCGGCCGCGCGACGCGGCGTTGCAGGGCATCGGAAAGATGCGCCGCTTGCGCGCACTGGGCTTGAGCCAAGGCGTGTTGCCGCCGCATGAGCGGCCAAACATCTCCTGGCTGCGCTCACTCGGCTTCGCGGGGTCCGATGGCGAGGTCTGGGAAAGGGCCTGGACGAGCGAACCCAACATTGGCCGCGCTGCCCTCGCGGCCTCTGCGATGTGGGCGGCAAACGCCGGCACGATTTCACCGAGCGCCGACTGCGCTGACGGCAAGTTGCACGCCTCCGTCGCCAATCTGCAGACCATGCTGCACCGCTTGCTTGAAGCGGAGCAAACAGAGCGGGCGCTGAGGCGTTTGCTGCCGGACGAACAGCACTTCGCCGTGCATTCGGCATTGTTGGCGCATGATGCGCTCTCGGATGAGGGCGCGGCCAATCATATGCGCATGGCGGCAAACCCTGGTGCGCCTGGCGTTGAGATTTTCATCTACGGTCGTCGGGCCAGCGAACAGCGCATCGGTTTTCCAGCCCGCCAAACGCTCGAAGCCTCACAAGCCATCGCGCGTCGGCACACGCTCGACTTCGATCGCACTGTGTTCGCCAAGCAATCCGCCAAGGCGATCGATGCCGGCGCCTTCCACAATGACGTCGTCGCCGTCGCGCACGAGTGCGTGCTTTTCCACCACGAGGAGGCGTTCGACGACAAAACAGCGCTGTACGCCGAAATCCGCGCCAAGGCGCAGGGTTTCGAACCCGTCTTTGTGGAGGTCCCATCCGCGCGCGTTAGTCTTGAAGACGCGGTCACGTCCTATCTCTTCAATTCGCAGCTCGTACGCTTGCCGGGCGCCAAGTCGCTTACGCTGGTCGCGCCGAGCGAGACGCGCGAAAATAACCGCACCGCTGAATTTGTCCGAGAGATGGTCGCTGCGCCGGGAGCTGCGATCGGGCAAGTGGAATACGTCGAAGTCCGTGAAAGCATGCGCAATGGCGGCGGTCCGGCGTGCTTGCGCCTACGTATCGTCATGACCGCGGAAGAACGCGCCGCCGCGGCGCAAGGCTTCTTCCTGACGGACGCGCTCGCCGATGCGCTCGAAGCCTGGGTGACAAAGCATTATCGCGAGGAACTCGCTCCAGCGGATCTCGGCGATCCTGCGCTCGTCGGCGAAACGCAAACCGCGCTCGACGAACTCACGCGCATCCTCCCGCTCGGCGGGGATTTCTATCCGTTTCAGCGTGCGTAAAGACAGGCGCACAGCAGCTGCGGGGGACAGCTGCTGGCGCCCTGATGGCGGCCCGGATTAGTTCAGGCTTTCCGGCCTCAACTTGTAGCCGCCGTCGTCCGTCTCATCGAACAGAAGCTCGATCTGCGGGTGCTCGACCGGCTCGCCGCTATCGTCGGCGACCAGATTCTGCTCGGAGACGTACGCGACGTAATGGCTGTCGGAATTTTCGGCGAAGAGGTGGTAGAAGGGCTGATCACGCTTCGGCCGCACCGGCTCGGGAATGGCTTCCAGCCATTCCTCGGTGTTGGAAAATTCCGGGTCCACGTCGAAGACTACGCCCCGAAACGGGAATAGCTTGTGGCGCACAACTTGGCCGATGGAGAATTTCGCTTGCTGCATTTTCTCCTCCTTCTCAACCTCCTCTGAAATCTCTCGCAGAAATAACGTATGTAGGCGTAACGCAGCCAACAAGGGTTGGCGCCGTAGGAGGTCCCGGAACACGAATATGTGTGTCGAAACGGGCGCTCAGCCCTCTGAACCGGGCGAAATCCAGGCAAAACCAGTGTCGCGAGGGCCGGATTGGGCTAGCATTGCAGCTGAAATGGCAATTCGCGGGCAGGGTCATGCTGCGCCGCCGGAATGGTTAAAATGAACAAGTCTGGGCGGGCGCAGCCGTCGCGGAGCGACAGGCGCCCCGGCCCACGGTCGCGTGCGCCGCTCTATGCGGCGCTCGATCTGGGCACCAACAATTGTCGGTTGCTGATGGCCGCGCCCGATGGCGCGGGTGGTCTGCGCGTGGTTGATGGCTTCTCGCGCATCGTGCGTTTGGGCGAAGGCCTGGCTCATACTGGCCGGTTGAGCGAAGGCGCGATGGCGCGCGCTTATCAAGCGCTCACCGCATGCGCGGAACGCATCGAAGCGCGCGCTCCTATCGCCGTCGGTTGTGTCGCCACGCAAGCCTGCCGGGCAGCGGCGAACGGCGACGTGTTTCTCAACCGGGTGCGCAAAGATCTCGGCCTGGATTTCCAGGTCATCAGTGCGGAGGAGGAGGCGAAGCTTTCTGTGCTTGGCTGCGCAAGCTTGCTCGAGCCCCACGCCGAACATGCGATGATCGTGGACATTGGCGGCGGGTCGACGGAAGTCTCCTGGGTGTCGCCGCATGACGTGCTGCAGGGCGGTCTTGAGGCGCCGATTGTCTCTTGGGGCACGTCGCCGATGGGAGTGGTCACGCTGGCCGAGGAAGACCCCGAACCCGAGAGCAACAAGCGAGAATGGTACGAAGCGCTCGTATCGCGGCTGGCCGAAGCCGTGCTGAAGATCGGCGACGCCCAGCATTTGCGGCAGGCCTTCGCCGAAGGCCGCGGGCATATCATTGGCACGTCAGGCACGGTGACCAGCCTCGCCGGCGTCTATCTCGATCTGCCGCGCTATAGTCGCCAACGCGTGGACGGCATGTGGTTCGATGTCGCCGATTGCCGGGCCACCATCGCCAAGCTGCTCGCGCAGACTCGCGAAGAGCGTGCGCAGAACGCCTGCATCGGCAAGGACCGCGCCGACCTTGTGGTGATCGGCGGCGCCATTCTGGACGCTGTGCTGCGCGTTTGGCCCGCCACACGCATTCGCGTTGCAGATCGTGGCTTGCGCGAAGGCGTGCTGATGCGGCTCATGGCGCAGAAGGGCGCAGCATGAGCGACGAGGACGAACCCAAGCGTCGTTGGACGGGTAAACCTGCTGGCGGCGGCGGTGAACGCCAGATGGCGACGCGCGTCAAGAACAAGAAGGTCAAGGAAAGTTCACGCAATTGGCTGAAGCGTCAATTGAACGATCCTTACGTGGCGAAGGCGCGCGCTGAAGGCTACCGGGCGCGTGCAGCGTACAAACTGATCGAGCTCGATGAGCAATTCCATTTCATGAAGCGCGGCGCGCGCGTGATCGATTTGGGCGCAGCGCCTGGCGGCTGGCTGCAAGTTGCCGTCGCGCGCGGGGCGTCGAAAGTTGTCGGCGTTGATCTGCTGCCGATTGAGCCGTTGCCCGGCGCAGAGCTCTTTCAGATGGATTTGCTTGCGCCTGAAACGCCCGGCGTGCTGATAGAAGCGCTCGGCGGTCAGCCCGACATCGTGCTCTCCGATATGGCCGCCAACACAACCGGCCACGCCCGCACCGACCAAATCCGCACCGGCGCCCTCGCCGAAGCCGCGGCCGAATTCGCCATCGAGCATTGCGCGCCCGGCGGCACATTCGTGACCAAGGCCTTCCAAGGCGGCCTCGACAGCGCCCTGTTGGCGAGGCTGAAGCAAGCTTTTACCAACGTCAAACACGCAAAGCCCCCCGCCAGTCGCGCCGAGAGCGCGGAAATCTACGTGGTGGCCATGGGGCGGAAAGGGTGAGGATTTGAACTCTGCCCTCGTAGGACGTTTGATGTACTTGGCGGCGATCGGTTCGCTTTCTGTCGGAGCGCTCATGGTTGTTGAGCGTTTTGTTTGGCGGTGGTTTCAGGACCAAAAGTTCGGCGAGCCAATAGCCGGGCCATCCATTTCGGTCGATAGTTTTTGGCTTAGCTTTCCTTGGGGCGTGATCACTCTGGCGCTCATCTGGTTCGGTCGGTCGCTGCCGCTTAAGCATGCCAAATCTGTTCTGACGGCCGTGTTGGCGCTTGAGCTGGGGGCCATTTGGTGGATGGCTGCCGCCTATGGGACAGCATCTTGGTGAGCACGCGCTCTTGCCAAGCTTGTTGAGAATCTCTACCAGCCGAACATGGAAATCCGTGACGCTCTGACTTTTGACGACGTGCTCCTCGAACCGGGCGCGTCCGAAGTGATGCCCGCCGACGTCAACACGGCCACGCGCCTGACCCGCGGCATTACCCTCAACATTCCGCTGATCTCGGCCGCGATGGATACGGTCACCGAAGCGCGGCTGGCCATCGCCATGGCGCAAGCCGGGGGCCTCGGGGTCATTCACCGCAACATGACGCCTGAGGAGCAGGCCGATCAGGTGAAGATGGTGAAGAAATTCGAGAGCGGCATGGTGATCGATCCAATCACCATCCATCCGGACATGACCATTGGCGAAATCATCCTGATCAAGGAGGCGCGGAGGATTTCCGGCTTCCCGGTTGTGGATCGCGACAGCCGCAAGCTCGTCGGCATTCTCACCAATCGCGATATGCGCTTCGCCGACATGAAAGAGCGCGTCGCCGACGTGATGACGAAGGACAATCTCGTCACCGTACGCGAGGGCGTGAACGAGGGTGAGGCGAAGAAGCTGCTGCACAAGCATCGCATCGAGCGCGTGATCGTGGTTGACGATGCGGGTCGTGTTGCGGGCCTCATCACGGTGAAGGATTTCGAGAAGGCGCAGGCTTTCCCGAACCGGGCGAAGGATGAACAGGGGCGCTTGCTTGTTGGCGCCGCGTCGACGATTGGCGATGCGGGCTTTGAGCGTTCGCTGGCGCTGATCGAGGCGGGCGCGGACGTTGTCGTGATCGATACGGCGCATGGCCATTCGAGCGCGGTGCTTGCGGCTGTGAACCGCATCAAGCGTGAATCGAACAAGACCCAGATCATCGCGGGCAACGTGGCCACCGCGGATGGCGCCAAAGCGCTGATCGATGCGGGGGCCGATGGCGTGAAGGTCGGCATCGGGCCGGGGTCGATCTGCACGACGCGTGTCGTGGCGGGCGTGGGCGTACCGCAACTCACGGCGGTGATGGATGCGGCCTCGGCGGCGCGCAAAGCCGATGTGCCGGTAATCGCCGACGGCGGCATCAAATTTTCCGGCGATCTGGCGAAAGCTTTGGCGGGCGGCGCGGAGGCGGCGATGATCGGCTCGCTGCTGGCGGGCTCGGAAGAAGCGCCGGGCGAGGTGCATCTCTTCCAAGGCCGTTCGTACAAATCCTATCGTGGCATGGGCTCGCTCGGCGCCATGGCGCGCGGTTCGGCTGACCGCTACTTCCAAAAGGAAGTCACCGATCAGATGAAGCTGGTGCCGGAGGGCATCGAAGGTCGCGTGCCATTCAAGGGCCCGGTGGCGAACATCGTGCACCAATTGATCGGCGGTCTGCGGGCTTCGATGGGCTATGTCGGCGCGGCGAATTTGAAAGAGATGCGCGAGAAGGCGCGGTTCGTGAAAATCACGAGCGCGGGCCTGCGCGAAAGTCACGTGCACGACGTCTCGATCACGCGCGAGGCGCCAAATTATCCGCTTGGCGGCTAAGGCCGTCTCACCCATTTCTTTGTAGGGGTTCCTCCCATGCGTCCCGGCGCCCGCCAGCAGGCGGCTATCGAAATTCTTTCTTCGCTTGAAAACCAACGCCAGCCCGCCGCCGACGCGGTGAAGGCGTGGATGCTCTCGCACCGCTTCGCCGGTTCGAAGGATCGCGCCGAGATTGGCGATCTCGTGTTTGGCGCGCTGCGCTGGAAGCAATCGAGCGCGTGGCGCATGGGGGCGGACGATCCGCGTGCTTGGGTGTGGGGTGCGTTGTGCTGGGGCTTCGGCTGGAGCGCCGAGCAGATCGAGCAGAGCACTTATAACGATCCGCACGCGCCGTCGCCGCCGACGGAGGCAGAGCGCGCAGCGCTCGCGAGCGCGACGCTCGATGGCGCGCCGGCCCATGTGCGCGGCGATTATCCCGAATGGTTGGATGAAAGCCTCGCGCGAATGTTTGGCGAGAGCCGAGCCGAAGAGGGCGCAGCGCTTGCCGCGACCGCGCCGCTCGATCTGCGGACCAATGTGTTGAAGAGCACGCGCGACAAGCTGATCGAAGCGCTGAGCGAAAGCCCGAAACTGAAGGAGCCGCCGCTGGCTTCGCCACACACGCGCGAGGGCGTGCGTATTCCGTGGTCGCAAGGGCGCAATTTTCCATGGGCGACGGAGCAGGCCTTCGTCAAAGGCTGGTTCGAGGTGCAGGACGAAGGCAGCCAGATCGCGGCGCTGATGTCGGGCGCAAAGCCTGGCATGCAAGTGGCGGACGTGTGCGCCGGCGGGGGCGGCAAGACGTTGGCGCTGGCGGCGTTGATGCAGAATAAGGGGCAAGTGTTCGCGCATGACGTCGATGGGCGTCGCCTCGCGCCTGTGAAGGAGCGCGCTGATCGCGCCGGCGTGCGCAACGTGCAAATCCGCGCACCGATGCGCACGAAGGACGCGCTGGACGATTTGCGCGAGCGCATGGATGTGGTGTTCGTTGATGCGCCGTGCACGGGCTCGGGCACATGGCGACGCAACCCAGATTCCAAATGGCGGCTGCGACCGAATGCGTTGGCGAAGCGGCTTGAGGAGCAGCGTGACGCGTTGGCGCTGGGCGCTGGCTTGGTGAAGCCGGGCGGGGTGCTGATCTATGTGACCTGTTCGGTGTTGCCGGAAGAGAACGAAGATCAGGTGCGCGCGTTTGCGGGCAATGGATTTGCGCCGATGAGCGTGGCCGAATTGAAGGCGCGGGGCGTCGAAGCGGGCATGAACGCTGATGCGCCGATGCATGATCGCGGCGTGGGCGTGCAGATGACGCCGCTGACGACGGGCTGCGACGGCTTCTTCGTTGCGGGCCTGAGGCGCGTTTAGACTTCGACGTCGACCAAGAGGCCCTTGCGCTTGCCGCGCCGATAATCTTGCTGTTCGCGCGCGAAACGGTCGCTGGCGCGCTTCTTGTCGCTGGCCGCGCCCGGGTCGACGCGCTGGCGTTCTCGCACCAAGTCGCGCTGCGTGACCGCGGCGCCAAACTCGGCGGCCGTGCGCTGGTTCGCGTCGCGCTGATCGCGTGACGGCGCGCCTTGCGGCTGGGCGATCGCCTCGATGCCGGTTACCAGTGCCATGCTCACATAATTACACATCTAGGTTAGTGCTTCGTTTACGCATTGTAGAAATTTCGCGCCGAAATGGGACGGGATGAGGCCGCTTGAGATTGCAATTGCTGGGTGCGGGGTTGCTGGCTTGGCGAGTGCCGCGCTGCTGACGCGCCAAGGCGCGCGCGTGGTGATCTTCGACAAGCTGGAGACGCCGAAGCCGATTGGCTCTGGAATCATCATGCAACCGGTGGGCTTGCATGTGCTCGACGCGATCGGCGCGGGCGAGGCGATGCGGGCGCTGGGCGCGCCGATCACGCGGCTTTATGGGCAAAGCGCGCCGCGTGGGAACGTGGTGTTGGACGTGCGTTATGACGCGCGTGGGAAGCATGCGCCGAGCGGGTTGGGCGTGCATCGCGGCGCCCTGTTTCAGGTTTTGTTTGATGCCGCGCGAGCGCTCGGCGTGCCGGTGGAGAGCGGGCGCGATGTCGTTGGCGTGAGCGATGGGCGATTGCGGTTCGCCGATGGCGCGGAGAGCGCAAAGTTCGATCTGGTGATTGATGCGTTGGGCGCGCGCTCGCCCCTGTCGCACGCAGCGAAGGCGCCGCTGCCGTTTGGCGCGTTGTGGGCGAGTTTGAAATGGGTCGATGGCTTCGATGGCGCGGCGTTGGAGCAGCGTTACGAGGCCGCGCGCAAGATGACGGGCGTGATGCCGATTGGGCGGCTTGCGGGCGAAACGCAGGATCAAGCGGCGTTCTTCTGGAGCTTGAAGCACACTGACCGCGCGGCGTGGCAAGCCGGCGATCTGGAGGCGTGGAAGCATGAGGTGCGCGCGCTTTGGCCGAAGACGGCGCCGCTGCTTGATCAAATCCATCGACACGAGGATTTGGTGTTCGCGGCGTACGCGCATCGCACTTTGCGTGAGCCGCTGTCGCGCGAATGCGTGCATGTCGGCGATTCCTGGCATTGCACGAGCCCGCAGCTTGGCCAGGGTGCGAACATGGCGCTGCTCGATGCGTATGCGTTGGCGGCGGCGCTCAGATCGCAGAGCGATTTGAGCATCGCGCTGGGCGAATATGCGCGGCTGCGGCTCTGGCATATTCGGCTTTATCAAAGCGCGTCCTTTCTGTTCACGCCGGCCTATCAATCGGAGGCCGCGATCGCGGCGTGGCTGCGCGATTGGATCATGTCGCCGATCTCGCGCGTGCCGCCTGCGCCCGCTGTGTTGGCCGCACTTGTGGCTGGCGAATTGGGCGCGCCATTGGCGGCGATTGCGGGAATTGATAGGCAGTAGGCAATGGGCAGTAGGCAGTAGGGGCAAGTGCTCGGGACTCGGTATTCGGGATTAGGGACTCGGGGCGCAGCTTTCTAGAAACTAAATCAGCGCCTCCGGCGCCCCCGCCTCCTGTAGGGGCGTCAGAAACCGGTCGAATAGATTTTGGCGCGAGCGTTGATTGCGCGGGGATTTTGGTTTGAGAAGTGTGGGATAGAGCGGGCATCTATCCCCGCAATCTCCAATGCGCGTTCGCCGCCGATGTTGCTCGCCGATGCGCGAACGAAATTCTTGACGATGCGCAAACCGCGTGCGCCAGTGAGGTTGCGCGGGGGGCGTTATGTTCGACTTCATCGGCAGATTTCTCAGCAGACTTTGGCGCGTTTCGAATTTCTGGCGCATCCCGCCCTTCGAGGATGCGTCAGCTGGTGTGCGCGTCGGCAGCCGGCTTGGCGGCTGCCTCATGTTTCTGTTCTTGTTGCTCTGCATCGTCGGCGGAGGGCTGGCGATCGCAGGCGCGATCTTCGGATTCACGTTCGACGACGTCGATCGATGGCTGGACGGGTTCGGCCCCTCTTTGGATGTCGTCGGCACGGTGCTGATTCAGAAGGTGCTGATGGCGATCGTGCTGTTGATCTGCATCGCGATTGGCGCGGGGCTGTTGTTCGCACGCGGCGCGCCCGACACGCCCAGCTGGGGCAAGACGATCCTGATCCTGCTGTTGTGCTTGGCGGTGGGCTATTGCTCCACCGTGAACATGCTGGCGCCGCTTGATGTGCGTGCGGGGTGATGGGCGGAGCACTGTCAGCGCGGGAGCGTGTCCTCCCAAACGCCCAGGCAGCCATCATCCCCCGCAGTCGCAAGGTAGCGGCCAGAAGAAGACATCGCCACGTATGTTAATGGTGCGCTGTGATAGCCGCCGTTTCCAATATCAACTCGTTCGGCATCGTCATAGGCGAACAAGGCGGGGCGATAGCCCGTTGCTACAGCAACAACGGGTGATTCCGGGTGTAGGGCCAAGCTGCGCAGTGGGAACTCCGCGCGAATATCGTTGCGATTGCGCCGGACATAATTGCCCGCTTCCAAAGTAAAGACGTCAAGGCGCGGATCAGACGGATTGGTCGAAGCCACAGTCATCAATTCGCCGACCGAATTGGAGCGTGCGTTGATCCTACCGTGCGCCATGATCGCGCCTGGCGCTTTGCGGGGTGTAAGTGCGTTGGCGTCGAGTCGACCATCAGGCCATATCCGATGGATTCCGCCCTGTCTGTCTGTAACAAAAAAGCATCCAGCCGCAGGCGAATAAGCGCAATCGACGGAACGTCCGCGCGCCATTTGCGGCAGGTACACTTCTTTGACCAGTGTCGGTGGCGTACCAAGACGCCAAAGAATCGCGCGTCCGCCAGCGATCGTGAGCGCGATATTATCTGGTGCGAGTGCTGAATCGATCACGCCGAGCTGAAATTGATTGTTGGCGTTGCGCCGAGCGGTGGGATCAAAATTCGGTAGGCAATGCTTCAATTGCTCAAGTTCGCAGAGTTTGTTGCCAAAGCTCCGCCCGCGAAAAATGTGGGTGGAGCCGCGTTCGCTGGCGACGAAGATCGTGTCGCCATCCGCGCTAAACCCGCCTTTCCAAAGAGCGCGGCTGTCTTGTTCGGTGAAGCTAAGATCCCCACCGGGAGCGGCCGCTTCTTCGACGATGTCATCGCCTTCTTCTTGCGAGCGTGTTTTCAATTCTGCGACAGCGTCAACATTCCAGACGATCGCGCGCCCGTCGCGGCCTGTGGAGAGGAGGGTCTTCTCTTCGAACGGATGAAACTCGACGCAGGTTGCGCCGTCCCGGTGCGCGATGCCACCGCCAAGCCAACCACGAAACTCAAAACGGGGCAGGCGCCTGCGTTTGATATTGATCTCGCGCACGAGATGCGACCACGCGTCGGTCGAGGTGAAGCGTTTGAAAATGGGCCGACGAAGGCGGCGACATTGCAGGTCTTTCGCCCACGATTGGCTCGCGGCGCCGATATCCTCAAAGCTTGTGAGGACAAGTTTCTCCTGGCGCTGGGCGAGGATCGCCTCGTACGCGACCCACCAGCTCTGCTCGGCGCGCTTCGACCAAATCAGCACGACACATCGGGCGCGCGCCACTTTCATCTCAATGGTTTTGCGCCAGTCGCTACCCGATTGAATGTCCTTGTCCCACCAGACTTTGAAGCCTTCAGCCTCAAGCGCGTGTGCCAGTTCGGCCGCGACCTTGGTGTCCATTCGCGAATAGGAGAGGAAGATATCGGGCCGCGCGTCTTGAAAAATCTGATCAAGATTTGGCGCGAACGCAGCGCTGTCGGCCATCAAAGCCTCCCACTTCAATTAACGAACCTTAACCATTGTGGATAAGGTCGCGCAACCGGGGCGGGTAGAGGTTAGGCGGCGCTACTTGGCGCGGTGGGCGGTTTACGGGCCTCGATCCGCGCCCAAACCCGGTCGTGGATCAGAAACGCCACGGTTTGCACGGCCGGTTCGATCAAGCCGACGGCCAGGGCGGCGCGCCAGTCGCTTGTGATCGCGTAGGTGACGGCGATCGCCACGATCAGGTGCATCAGCGAATAGGAGCCGGTCTTCAGGGCGAGTTTCATGGCTTGGCGCGCCGTTATTGCGAGTGGTTCGCAATAAGTGGATATCACAGGCGCGGCGTCAAGTGGCGCTCGCGGCCTGCAGAGCCGTTTTGCAGTGGCGACGAATTGATTTCCGGCGCGACGCACTGCATTTCGGGACATGGTTCAGCCGGTCGCCAGCGCTCAGGCTCACGAGCGCGTTCTCATCATCGATTTCGGATCGCAAGTTACGCAGCTCATCGCACGGCGCGTGCGCGAGAATGGCGTCTACTGCGAGATCCATCCGTACAACAAGGTCGATGGCGCGTTGCTCAAGAGCTTCGCGCCGAAGGCGATCATTTTCTCGGGCGGGCCGTCAAGCGTGCTCGATGATCCCTCGCCCCGGGCGCCTAAGGAGGCGTTCGACATGGGCGTGCCGATCCTCGCGATTTGCTACGGCCAGCAGACGATGAGCGTGCAGCTTGGCGGCGTGGTTGAAGGTGGGCACGCGCGCGAATTCGGCCGCGCCGATGTCGAGATCAAGAAAGCGTCGCCGCTGTTTGAAGGCTTGTGGGAGGTTGGCGGGCGCTATCCGGTGTGGATGAGCCATGGCGACCGCGTGACGAAGCTGCCGGAGGGGTTTGAGGTTGTCGGCGTCAGTGAGAACGCGCCGTTTGCGATCGCGGTGAACGAACAGCGCCGCTTCTACACGACCATGTTCCACCCCGAAGTCGTGCACACGCCCGACGGCGGCAAGCTCTTGCGCAATTTCACGCATCGCATCGCCGGGCTCAAAGGCGATTGGACGATGGCGGCGTTCAAGGATGAAGCGATCGCGCGCATTCGTGCGCAAGTGGGCGATGGCAAAGTGATCTGCGGGCTTTCGGGCGGCGTGGATTCGAGCGTCGCCGCCGTGCTGATCCATGAAGCGATCGGCGATCGACTGACGTGCGTGTACGTCGATCATGGCCTGATGCGGAAGGGCGAGTCCGAGCAGGTCGTCTCTCTGTTCCGCGATCATTACAATATTCCGCTCATCCACGCCGATGAAAGCGCGCGCTTCCTCGGCGCGCTCGAGGGCGTGTCCGATCCGGAAGTGAAACGCAAAACCATCGGCAAGCTCTTCATCGATGTGTTCGAGCAGCATGCGCACGAAGTCGGCGGCGCTGAATTCTTGGCGCAGGGCACGCTTTATCCCGACGTGATCGAAAGCGTTTCGGCGATCGGCGGGCCGTCGGTGACGATCAAGTCGCACCACAATGTGGGCGGCTTGCCTGAGCGCATGAACATGAAGCTGGTCGAGCCGCTGCGCGATCTGTTCAAGGATGAAGTGCGCGCGTTGGGCCGTGAGCTCGGATTGCCGGAGACGTTCGTCGGGCGCCATCCGTTCCCCGGACCGGGTCTAGCGATCCGCGTGCCGGGCGAAATCACCAAGGAGAAACTCGACATTCTGCGCGAAGCCGATGCCGTCTATCTCGATGAAATCCGAAAGGCCGGCCTGTACGATAAAATTTGGCAAGCGTTCGCGGTGCTGCTGCCCGTGAAGACGGTCGGCGTGATGGGCGATGGGCGCACCTACGAATATGTCTGCGGACTGCGCGCGGTGACGAGCACCGACGGCATGACGGCGGACTTCTTCCCATACTCGATGGATTTCCTCGGCCGCACGGCGACCCGGATCATCAACGAAGTGCGTGGCGTGAACCGGGTGGTGTACGACGTGACGTCGAAACCGCCGGGGACGATCGAGTGGGAATGAACGGGCGCGTTTCGCTCGCTCGCCAACTTCGGAAACGCGCCATTTCGCTGCATTTAGCAGGCGGCGCGGCCATGGCGCGAAGAGAAGCAGGGCGCACGCAGGATTTCCGCGCGCGCCCCATGGCCTCTAGAAGTCGAACAGATCGGCAAGCCGTGACCGGCGCCCGCCGCGGTGGCGATTGCCGCGATAATCGTCGTCATCATCATCTTCGCGGGAGTGGCGCTCGCGCGTCGACGCTTCCGCCAGCGTTTCCTGCTTCACCAGCGCGATGAGCTTTTCGAGTTCGCCCTTGTCGAGCCAGACTCCGCCCGTGTTCGGACAAACGTCGAACTCGATGCCGTAGCGATGAATCTGGCGCATCGGCGCGCCGTCGATGGGAGAATTGATGAGGGGCATGAAGGCCTCCGCTCCTAAGATGTTTGCCTTCGGGAGCATCCGTCGCGTTCGGGCCTTGTTCAAAACCGAGCCGCCATCGGGATGCTCCCGATGCGGTCCGACATCACGACTGAGTCTCAAGACACATCGCCGTCAGAGGGGCCCGGCCCGCACGCCAAGAAGCTGGGCGCGCCGCGGGGCGGCTGCAAGTGCGGCAGGCGTCGCGGCGCGCCAATCACACCCGTTTGATCGCTGTCATTGCAGAAATGAATGATGGGTCGCTCCGCAAGGGCTGAGCGGATGCTAGTTATCGCTAAGCAAGACGCGACGCACGAACTCTACCTGTGCGCCATCGCGCCAACGGCGATTTGTGGCGTTCTCGAAGCGGTGACCTTCATCGCCGGCGAGTAGGTAGCCAGCGCGCACGCCATTCTGCCTTACCGCCGCCACCATAGCCTCGGCCTGTTGTTCCGGCACGCGCGGGTCGTTGGCGCCCTGGATGATCAACACGGGCCTGTGTATCTCGTGCGCGCGTTGGAGAGGCGAGATCAGCGCCATCTGCGCCGCCATCAGCGGGTCGCGTTCGTCGCCATACTCAAGTCGTCGGTTGGCGAGTCGATAAGGCTCAGTGTTCTGCAAGAAGGTGGCGATATCGGTGACGCCGACGCGGGATATGCCCCCGCGGATCCGGTCTGGATAGGTGGCCAAGGATGCCATTGCGACATAGCCGCCATACGAGCCCCCAGCGATGACGACGCGGCTCGCATCAAGGTTCGGCTCCGCCTCGATCCACTCGAGCAGCGCGCCGATATCTTTTATGGCGTCCCCACGCCGCTCGCCGTCGTCAAGTTGTTCAAAGGCTCTGCCATAGCCTGTCGAACCGCGGATGTTGGGTTGCACCACAGCAACGCCCATCTCCATCACGTAATAATTATAGAGGCGGTTGAAGCTCGGTCGCGACTGGCTTGCTGGACCGCCATGGGCGGCAATCAGCACGGGTGCTGGCGTTTCCGCGCTGGCGCCAAGCGGCAGATAGATCAGCGCAGGAATTTGTCTTGCGCTGCCATTGACTCGGTCGAAGCTTGGGTAGGTGAATTCAATGGGCGTGGCGATACGCGCCGCACTCTGTGGTTCGACGCCGCCGGACCAGGGCGTGAAAGTTCCGGTGCGCCAATCATAGACGCCGTTCTCTGAGGGATGGCCGTTGCGGCTGAGCGAAAGGGCCAGTGCTGCGCCGTCATGGGTAAACCTGGCGTCGGCGATGACGCCGAGCGGCGCTGAGAAGCCCCCGCCTTGAACGTGGCCGGTGGCGAGATCGAGAATGGCGATGCTGTCGGCAACGCCTTCATTCAAGATGATCGCCAGTTTGCGCCGATCCGGCGACAGGATGATTTGCTCGATGTCATGCCCGAGACCGCCAAGCAGGCGTCGCGGCTGCGCGTTGGCGAAGTCAGCGGAATAAAGCTCGACATACTCGCCAAAGGCGTTCGTCGTGAAGAGGACGCGCTGGCCAACGAGAAAACCCTGCCGCACCGGCTCGGCGAGATGCAACAAGGAACGGCTCACGCCTGAGCCGCCATCGATCGTGTAGAGCACGTGACCGGTATCTGCCTGTCGGGAGATGAGGAGCTGGTTGCCGGCGCCAAAGTCTTCGATATAGGGCTGATAATTGGAGCGATCGCGCACGCTGCGCGCAGCGCCCTGGCACGGGGCTTGTACGATCAATTCCCATGCGCCGGCGCCGCGACGGGCGCTTGCGTAGGCGACCAGCGATCCGTCTGGGTTTGTGCGCACGGTGGCGTTACGCGTACCCGAGGGAGAGATCTCATGCGCGACGAATGCGCCGCGGACAGCCTTCGCCGCGAAGACGGCGTCGTACTCATCGCCGTCTTCGTCGCGCGTAAATAAGAAACCAGGTTCACCGCAGACTTGCGCGGGGCGTGGGTTTTCGATGCGCTCCGGCAGATCGACAGCCTGTCGGAAGGGACCGTGCGGCGTCTCGGCCGTATAGAGGTTGCCGAGCCGCAGAAAGGTGTAGCCGCTGGCGCCAAGCCGCCAATTCAACATCTCATAGGATGGACGCGTATCGACGTAATCGGCGACGGCCCGGCCATAGCTCTCGGCTTCAGCTGGGATGTCCTCCAACAATAGGTCGCCGATCTGCTGACGGGTGGCGGGGGCCGCCGCGGCGGCCAACGCGACAGCGCAGGCCGTCAGCATCAGACGCCACCAGCGGGGTGTGATCCGCTTAAGCAACGGCCCCGTCATCTCACCACGAGTGACGAATGCCGGCGTAGAACGCGCGACCAATCACATCGTAGGACGAATTGTAATTGCGGGTGCTGCCGCTGTTTGTGCCGGAGGGTAGGAACGGTCCGTAATCGTGGAAAATGTTGTTCACGCCGGCATAAAGGCGCGTGCCTGTGTCCTCGAACGCGTAATGCACATAAAGGTCGCTGCGCATCCAGGCGTCGACTTCGAGATAATTGGGATCGGACGGATCGAGCGCCAGATCGTCAACGGCTTCGCCGATATAGCGCGTCGTCCAGCGTAGGCGCAGCGGTCCGTTGGTCCAGCCCAAGGACGCGCGGAATTGATGCTCGCTAGCGCCGATCTGGCCGGCGCTCGATTGCGTAACCGGCGTGCCCGTGGGACCGACGAACGTGGTCTCAAGGGTGTCGATATAGGAATGGATCAGGTTGAAATCGAGTTCGCCAGGCATGAAGCTGGGTTCGAATTCATACGAGATCGTTGTGTCTATACCGGCTGAGCGCAGCTCATTCAAATTCTCCGAACGATTGACGATGCGATCGATCTCGCCTGTCGTCGCGTTGCGGGTAACCGCGTCGCAGAACACATTGTTCGGGTAAGTGGGCGAATTGTAGCAGAGGTCGAGAATGGTGTCGCTTTCGATCGAGCCGATCGCGTCCTCGACCTCGATGTCGTAATAGTCGACGATAAGCGAAAAGCCCGGCGCGGCGCTCGGCGTGAACACGAAGCCGAAGGTCGTCGTGTTGGCCGTCTCTTCCTGTAGATTGAGATTGCCGCTGTTGGGGCCGAAGATGCTGCTGTCGTCGAGGAGGAAGGCGCCGTTCAACGTCACGTCTGCGAGCACGCCGGGATCGGCGAGACAATTCTCCGCCAATGTTCCAGTCGATGCCAAGGTCACGCCGTTGCAGGGGTCGGACACGGTGTCAAAATCGCCGCGCAGTGAGGAGAAGAGCTCTGTGATATCTGGCGCGCGCTGCGCGCGGGAGATCTGCCCACGTAGACGGAAGTCAGGCACAGGCGCCCAGGTAAGGCCCACTTTCCAGCTTTCGACCATGTCGATGTTTTCGTGGCTGTAAGACGCCACGCGCAGAGCCGCTTCCGCGTTGAGCAGATGGGCGAAAGGTTGGTCGGAGATCAGTGGGATGTTGAATTCCGCGAACGCCTCTTGGACATCGTAATCGCCGCGCACGTCGGCGATGAACGCGTGGCCGGTAACTTCGGTCTGAGTGAGGGGATCTCCATCCGTCACTTGTTGCTCGCTACGATATTCGACGCCGAAGGCGGCTTGTAGCGGGCCTGCCGGAAGGTCGAACAGGGTGCCGACAATGCTGGCCGCCGCGGTGGTTTGTTCGAGCTCGGTTCGTGTGTGGTCCGTGGCTCGGATGTAATCGGCCATCTCCGACGTGATCGAGCCGATGCCGAAAAGGTTCAACGGCACGCAGCCATCGGCGCGCGCGCCCGCGTCGACACAGCGATAGCCGCCGGGATTATCTGGATCGGCCTCGATATTGAGCGCGTAGGCAATGTTTTGAAAATTGCCGGCGTTGTCGCGAATTTGGTTCTGCTCGAAACGGCCATAGCCGACGTAAGCTTCCCAGCTCCAATCGCCGAACGCTTCACCTTCAAGCCCTGCCCAGCTGCGCAATGTCTCGCGCTCAGATGTGCGGGTAATTCGTCCGAGTTCGCTGAATCGGCGCACCCACGCGACGGTGCCCACGCGTGTGGCTTCGACCTCAGGCGGAATGAAGGGGTGGTTTGCCGCCATCTGGCCGATCGCTTGAAGATTGTCGAACGGCCCAAACGTCGTGGTGGAGGACGCTGTCTCCGCCGAGCCCGCGGAGAAGGTTTCTTCCCACGAGAATTGCACACTGGCGAAGGCGCGGATGTCGTTGGCGAAGTCGTAATGGCCCTTCGTGGCGACGGACCAGCGTTCGCGCGGCGGCGAGATGGTCTGGTCTTGGCGCAGGTTGTAGCCGTCCAGCTGCGTGGAGAAGTCACGCGCTACCGCTTCGCCGTTTGGCGGCAGGTTGATGTCGTTGTGCCAGCCGAATTGATCGTTCCAAGCGTCGTTGCTCTCAAAGCGGCCGCCCGGTATGTTGCCGCTCAAGTTGCTAACGAGCGTCCCGCCGCTCCACGACACCGGTCTGAGCGACCAATCGCGATCGACGGCCTCGACAGCGGTTTCGTCTTCGTACGACAGAAACGCCATCACATTGCCGCGCCCACCGGCAAAGTTGCGGCCGAATAGCGCCTCAATCGTGGTTTCTTCCTCGCCGCCATCTTGCGACCAGCCATAGCGACCACTGAGGCGCGCTCCGTCATAATCGTCGTCGAGAATGACATTGACGACGCCGGCTATGGCGTCGGAGCCGTACACGGCCGACGCGCCGCCGGTCGTGACCTCGACGCGTTCGATAAAGCCGGACGGTATCGTGCTGGTGCTCACCTGTTGCGAATTGCCTGAGTTAGAGATCGCGCGACGGCCATCGATCAACGTGAGTGTGCGATTGGCGCCGAGATTGCGCAGATTGATCACGCTGAGGCCGGCGTTCTGCGTGCTTGTGTGCGTGCTTTCGGCGCTGAGGCTAAAATCGACGCCCGGAATTTGCGTCAGGATCTCGCCGAGATCGGTCTCGCCGGAGGCTTGGATGTCATCGGCGCCCAGGACTTGGGTCGGAATCGCGGTATTCAAATTTGAACGCGGAATGCGCGTGCCGGTGACGACAAGAATTTCTTCGCCGTCAACGTCGCTCGGCGCGGCCTGGCTCGCGGCGCCGAGTTGCGTAGGGGAGTTGGGGTCTTGGACCACATAGCCTTGCGTGCGAGTGCGTTCGAATTCAAGTCCGCTGCCCTGCAGAATCGCGTTGAGCGCCTGAGCGTCGTTGAGGGCGCCGCGCGCGCCCGGTGAGGTCCTTCCCGCGACGATTTCGGGCGAAAACAGCACGTCGCGCCCGGATTGTAGCGCGAAATCGCGGAGCGCGCTGTCGAGGTCCTGCGCTTGAATTTCGAATTGGCGGGTGGCTTCTTGCGCGGCGGCGGTCGCTGGGCTGGCGGCCGCCGTGAGCGCCCCAAATGATGCATAAGACAGCAGCACGGCGTGCCGCAAACCGAGTTTCTTAGTGCTCATCTTGCTCCCGTCCCCAATGACTCTGGTTTGGGAGATGGACCAACACCAACTCCCCCGCACAAGAAGAGACGCGGGCTGGGCCGAACACCTCAGCAAATATTTTCAATTTTGTTACGGATGGCCGGCAGACACTGGGGCGTGGGCTGCCGCCAGGCGAATTTCGGCATCGCTTTGGCCGGCGATCTCGATCGGAAATGCGGCGGTAAGCGAGTCGGCGAACGCTTCTGGACGCCCTGTCTGGAAAACGCCGCTAATGCTGATATCGCCGAGCGAAGGGTCGGTCAGCACGATCTTACGTTCATGATAGCGGTTCACTTCCGCGACCGCGCGCGCCAGCGGCTCTGCGTCGAAGATAAGCTGCCCCTGCCGCCAAGCACCGGTGCGGCGCAGATCGATCCGCTCGACCCGCGCATTTGCCATGGGTTCAATATCGGCGGCCTCTCCAGGCTGCAGCACAATTTCGGGCGGCGTATCCGCACGCAGCACGGTTTCCGTGTCGCCGCGATAGAGTGCAACGACGCCTTCCTCCAAAATTACCTGAACGCGATCGCCCTCGCGGCGGACTTCGAACGCAGTGCCAAGCGCGCGCACTTCCTCATCCCCCACGAAGACTCGGAACGGACGCAATGGATCGCGCGCCACGGCGAAATAGGCTTGGCCGTAGTCGAGCCACACGCGTCGCTGATCGCCATCAAGCTGGACTCTGACGCGCGTCGAGGTGTTGAGCGAAATTGTGCTGCCATCGGCCAATCTGGTGCGTCGCAATTCTCCAATGCCGGTGGAATACGTGCGGCTGTGCCGATCCAGATAGAGGGCGACCCCCGCTGCAGATGCCGCCGCAAGGCCCAGCGCGCCTGTGATCCAGACGCGGCGTGAGCCCGTCTGCTTCGCGCCCAGGGTAGCCAAGGCTCTGCGCGCATAGCCATCAGCGCGAAGGCGCTCAAACGCGAGCCATGTGCGCTCTGCTTCGTCATAAGCGGCTCGTCGTTCGGGTTGCTCGGCGAGCCATTCAGCGAAGTGCGCTTCATCGGCGGCGGTCACTTGATCGGAATGGAGCCGAACCACCCAGAACGCGGCTTGCCCGGCCATCGATGTCGCCTCGGTGTCCAGACTAGTCCGCATCGGACGCCTTCATCTTCGTTTGCAGGTGCGACAGCGCCTTGATCATGTGCTTTTCTACAGCGCTTGGCGATATGCCAAAGCGCACCGCGATCTGTGTGTAGCTGAGGCCGTCCATACGATTGAGTAAGAAAATCTCGCGTGTCTTCGGTCTAAGTTCCGCCAGCGCCGCGGCGGCGCGTGCAATAGCCTCTCTGCCTTCTAAGACGCGAGCCGGCGTCAACACCTCAGCGTCCAGGGGGGCATTTTCCAGTGGTAGGTGCGCCCCGGCGCCGCGCACCCGCCGCCGCCGCAGGTGATCGGTCAAGACGCTTCCGGCGATCTGAAAGAGATAGGCTTCGAGGTTAAGGATGTGGGACTTATCGGCCAGCGCCAGCAGCCTTGTGAAGGCCTCCTGGGTGAGATCCTCGCTCGTCGCCGCCGACATGCCGCGGCGTAGGAAGTAACGGATCAACGGCGTTCGATGACGCTCCAGCGTCGATGCTTCGTCGCCTGCCAGCGTTTGATCCTTGCGCGGATCGCTCACGCGTCGTCCTTTCCGCACGCAATTTTGTCCGGCGTCGGGGTTTCGCAAGTTTGGTCGGATTGTGCAACTCGGCGAACCGCAGCGATATCATGCTGAGGTGGATGTGCCGCTGAATTCGGCGCAACTACATGGCGTTCCAAGAGACATCTCATGCGCGTCTAATGCGACTTGCATGAAGCGCTGCCGACGGCAAGACGCTGCGCCAATCAAGCGCGTCCTCAGGCGTCTTGCCGCGCTGGGGTCGCCAGGTCGGACGACGTGCCTCCAGCAAAAAGTGTGCATGCGGGAGGGGTGCATAATATTCACGCACGCGAGAGTGAAGATTGACAGAGGGGCGGTTTGGTGGCTCTATCCCCGCTAAGGCGCGCTGGCGTAACGACGACCGGCGCCCAGGGGAGGAATACAATGAGGGCGATACTTCTCGCGTCGGCGTGCGCCGCCGCACAGGTGGCGGCTGTCTTGCCGGCTTATGCGCAGAGCGCTGGCGATCAGGGCGATGAGAACGAGATTGTCGTCACCGCCGAACGCCGCAGCACCAATGTCCAGACGACGCCGATAGCGGTGACCGTGCTGAGTGGGGAAGACCTGGAAAATCGCGGCGTCACCACGGTCGATCAGCTTCAGTTCGCGGCGCCAGGCGCCACGGTCAACAATTTCGGCCAAGGCATCGACTTCAATATCCGCGGCATCGGCAAGGCCGAGCACAACACGCAGACGACGACCGGCGTCATCACTTATCGCGACGGGGTCGCGACCTTCCCGGGCTATTTCACCGGCGAACCCTATTACGATATCGCGCGCGTCGAAATTCTACGCGGCCCGCAAGGGACGTTCGTGGGGCAAAACGCGACCGGCGGCGCCGTATTCGTGAGTTCCCGCGATCCGGTGATCGACGGCGGCTATCATGGCTATATTCAAGGCCAGGTCGGCAATTACGATCTGGTCGGCGCGCAAGGCGCGGTCAATCTGCCGATCAGCGATACGCTGGCGGCGCGTGTGGCCTTCAATACGGATTCGCGCGACAGTTTCTACGATATCACGGGGCCCTACAGCGGCGACGACGGCATCTTCACCGCGAGTGGGCGCTTGAGCGTGCTTTGGGAGCCGGCTTCCAACCTCTCGGTGTTGTTCAAGACCGATCTCAATTACCTCGATCTCAGCGCCTATCCGGCTGAACCCATTTTCTATGACGATGAGCCGTTTGACATCACGTCAAACGCCGAATGGATGGCGCTGGATCGTTTCATGCGCTCCGTGCTGCGCGTCGATTACGAATTCGGCAACGGCGTGACGCTGCGGTCGGTCAGCGGCTATCAGGAAGGCAATACGATGTATCGCGCCGATCTCGACGGCACGAGCATCGGGAACAATACGTTCCGCGACAGCGTCGACGAGACGATCTACTCGCAGGAATTCAACCTGATCTCGCCGGACGACGGGCCGATCACCTGGATTCTCGGCGCCTATTACCAGCACGACGAATACAATTTCCTGCCCGACGAATTCGTCATTGGCGTGCCGCCCGGCAATCCCGCCAGCGAGTACGTGCTCGACGGGACCAATCCGAAGGAAACCGCGGCCGTTTTTGGCCAAGTGACTTTCGAACTGTCCGACAGGTTCGAATTGCAGGTTGGCGCACGCTATGCGGAGAGCAGCACCGAGAACCATATCCGCGTTAGCCAGTATGGCATTCCGATCCTCCAGGAGCAGGAAGCCGATTGGTCCAATCTCTCTGGCAAGGTGGCGCTCAACTGGACCGTCGACGATCACAATTTCCTCTACGCTTTCGTCGCAACTGGTTTCCGCCCGGGCGGCTTGAACCTCCCGGTGAGCTTGTTCGGCTCGACCATAACGCTTGAGCCGTTCGACGAGGAATTGGTCACGAATTATGAGGTCGGCTGGAAAGCCGGCTGGTTCGATGGGCGTCTGCGCACGCAGATCAATGCCTATTACAACGATTATGAAAACTTCCAGGTCATTATCGGGTATCCCGACTTCCCCGTCTTCGGCCAGGAGGTGAACGTCCCGAACACGACCGAGATGTACGGCCTGGAAGCGCAATTGGAGGCCGTGTTTGGCGCGTTCTCGGTGGATGCGGGATTGGGCTGGATGCATAGCGAGCTTGGCGCGTTCTACGCGACCGACGGGCGCGCCATCTCTGTGACGCCGTGCGATCCGGAAACAGGCCCATCGAGTCTCTCCTGCATAGCGCTGGAGGGGCGCGAGCAGACCTACGCGCCCGAATTCACCTTCAATGTCGGCGCGCAATATGTGTTCTCGCTCCCGGGCGGCGACACGCTGACGCCGCGCTTGAATTACGGCCACGTCTCCGAACAATGGGCGACGCTCTTCCAGAACGAAGCGCGCGGCGACCGGGTCGAGGCGCGTAACGTCTTCAATGCGCAATTGGCGTGGACGCACGGCGACATCATCGCCACGCTATGGGCGACGAATTTGACCAATGAGGAATACGTGGCGGCGCTGAACTCCGGCATGCACTTCTATGGTCCGCCGCGCCAGTTCGGTCTTCGTGTCACGCGAGTATTCTAATGGCTGGCCAAATCCGCCTCATCGGCGTTTGTTGGTGCGGGGGGATTCTTGCATGAGCACCGGCAACGAAACGTTCGTCGTCAGCACCAGCCCGGCCGCGTCATCCACGCGGCCGGGCGCCCGCGCTTGGTCGGCGCTGGTCATTCTGACTTTCGTCTACGTGCTGAACTTCTTGGATCGTCAGCTTCTGTCGATCCTGGCCAAGCCGATTCAAGACGAATTGGGTGTCACCGATGGTCAGCTCGGCCTGATCAGCGGGCTCTATTTCGCGGTGTTCTATTGTGTGTTGGCTATCCCGGTCGGATGGCTGGCCGACCGCACCAACCGCACCAAAGTACTGGCGATCGCATGCGGGCTCTGGAGCGCGGCGACGGCAGCTTGCGGTTTCGCGGCAAACTACCCGCAGCTCGCCGCAGCGCGCATGGCCGTGGGCGTGGGCGAGGCGGGCGGGGTGCCGCCGTCGTACGCGATCATTTCAGACTATTTCCCATCGGGTTCGCGCGGGACGGCGTTGAGCCTGTTCAATCTCGGACCGCCGATCGGGCAGGCCTTGGGCATCGCCTTCGGCGCTTCCATCGCAGCCGCGTATTCGTGGCGCTCAGCGTTCATCGTTGTCGGCATTGTTGGTGTCGCCACCGCGCTCATCGTCTGGGTGTTCGTGCGAGAGCCCAAGCGCGGCGGCTTGGACGCGCCTGCGCCTGTTCAGGCCGTGGCGACGTCGGCGGAGAAGTCCGGTTTCTGGTCGACGTTTGCGATGTTCTTCAAGCATCCGGTGTTGCTGCGCGTGTCGCTCGCGTGCGGGGCGACGCAATTCGTGACCTACGCCGTGCTCAATTTCACCACGCTCTTTCTGATGCGCGAGAAGGGCATGACTCTGAATGAAGTGGCCGTCTATTACGCACTGCTCATCGGCGTCTTTGTCAGCGCCGGCATGTATGTTTCCGGCCGATTGATCGACACCTATGCGCCGCGCGCCAAGACAGCGTTTGCTTACATTCCGGCCATTGGCTTGGCCTTGGCGATGCCGCTCTTCATCGGTTTCGTCTGGGCGCCGGACTGGCGGATAGCGTTGCTCTTCCTCGCGCTGCCGACGGGGCTCAACTATTTTTACCTGTCCCCGGCGGTGACGTTGGTGCAGGAGGAGGTGCGACCCGACCAGCGTGTGCTCGCGGGGGCGCTGCTCCTATTGGTCATGAACCTCATCGGTCTGGGGCTGGGGCCCACCTATCTCGGCGCCGTGAGCGATTACTTCCGGCCCACGCATCCGGGCAATTCACTGCAGCTGGCGTTCTACACACTCGTGCCATTCTATCTGCTCGCGATCGCGCTCTTCTTCTGGCTGGCGGCGGCGATCAAGCGCGAAGCGCAGAACAGGAGCGCTGTCGGATGAAGGTCTTCCGATCCATATGTCTGATTATCGCGGCGCTGTGTCTGGCGGCCCCTGCATTTGCGCAAACTGGTCCTTTGGTGGATGCGCCCGCGGGGCGCCTGCGTGGCGAGGCGCTCGCCGAAGGGATCAATGTCTTCCGCGGCGTGCCCTACGCGCGTGCGCCGGTCGGGAATTTGCGCTGGCGCGCGCCGGCGCAAGCGCGTCGTTGGCGCGGTGAGCGCAATGCGACCCAGTTTGGCGCCGCTTGCATGCAACCGTCGTCACGCGGCGGCAGCATCTATTCCAACACCCACGCGGCGATGAGCGAGGATTGTCTCTTCCTCAATATATGGGCGCCGGCTGACGCGCAGAATGCGCCAGTGTTTGTCTGGATCCACGGCGGTTCTCTGACGACCGGCGCCGGCAGCGAGGCGATGTATGACGGCGCGCGCATGGCCCAGCAGGGGATCATCGTAGTCACGATCAATTACCGACTGGGCATACTGGGCTACATGGCCCATCCGGAACTGAGTTTCGAGAACGGTGGGGTTTCTGGCAATTACGGCCTGCTCGATCAGATCGCGGCGCTGCGTTGGATCAACCGCAACATCGCGGCGTTCGGCGGTGACGCGGCCAATGTCACGATCGCGGGCGAGTCTGCGGGTGCGCTGAGCGTGATGTATCTGATGGCGGCGCCCGAGGCGCGGGGCTTGTTCGCGAAAGCGATTGCACAGAGCGCCTACATGATCTCCGCGCCTGAATTACGTGGCTCGCGCTATGGCGACATTCCGGCGGAAGGCATTGGCCTTTGGCTCACCGGGCAAGTTGGCGCGAGCGACATCGCGAGCATGCGCGCGATGGAGGCGACCGCGCTTGTCGAAGCCGCTGGGCGTTCGGGCTATTTTCCGTTTATCACGGTCGACGGCCGCGTCGTGCCGCGCCAATTAGTCGAGGTGTTCGATCGCGGCGAGCAGGCGCCTGTGCCGATCTTGGCCGGCTTCAACGAAGGTGAAATCCGTTCGCTTCGGTTCCTCGCACCGCCACCGCCCGCGGACGCTGCAACATATGAGCACGAGATCCGCAATCGATATGGCGATCTCGCGGACGAGTTCTTGCGACTCTATCCTTCGTCCGACATTGCCGAGAGCGTCCTGATGACACCGCGCGATGCGCTCTATGGCTGGACTGCCGAGCGGCTGGTCGCCAAGCAAACCGCGCAAGGGCATCCATCTTTTCTCTATCTGTTCAACCATGGCTATCCAGCGGCGGATGCGCTTGGCTTGCGTGCTTTTCACGCGGCCGAGATTCCGTACGTGTTTGGCACGATGGAGCGGACGCCGCCGCGTTGGCCGCGCCCCGAGGCGACGCCGGACGAAGCCGCTCTATCTGAGGCAATGATGCGCTATTGGGTGTCGTTCGCGCGCGATGGCGCACCCCGCGCCGAGGGAGCGCCGGAGTGGCGACCCTATGGCGCTGAACGCCATTACATGTCCTTCGATGACGCGCCGACAGCTGGCGTGCATGTCATGCCAGGTATGTACGAGTTCAATGAAGCCGTGGTCTGTCGTCGGCGCGCGCAGGGCGGCATTGCCTGGAATTGGAATGTAGGCGTGCTGTCGCCGCCGCTGCCGCCACAGGTCGCACAATGCAGCTAGACGGCGACATGCAGTCGTATCCGCTGACACTCGACAAGTTTCTGGAGCACGCCGCGAAATGGCATCCGAACGCCGAGATCGTCACGGGACGCGAGGATGGCGGCCGCGATCGTATTGGATACGCGGATGTGAAGGCGCGCGCGCAACGGGTGTCGGCTGTGCTGCGTGGCGGGGGTGTGGCCTACGGCGATCGCGTCGCGACGCTGGCGTGGAACACGCAAGCGCACGTTGAAGTATGGTACGCGATCATGGGCATGGGGGCAGTGTGCCATACCCTCAACCCACGGCTCACGGGGGCGCAATTGAGCGCCATGCTGGCGCGGTCGCAAGCGCGGCTTTTGATTGTGAGCGCCGACCTCTTGGCGCTTGCGCGTCAGATCGCCGTCACCGCGCCGCAGCTGGAGCGTATCCTCGTCATCGATGGAGTTGTTGCCTCGGAGGACGATCGGCGGATTGAGGCGCTGGAGCCCTTGATTGCGTCTGCGTGGGGCGACGTCGTTTGGGGGGCGTTCGATGAGACAGCGCCATCCGGCTTGTGCTTCACTTCCGGCACGACGGGCGCGCCCAAGGGCGTGACCTACACGCACCGTTCCAGCTTCCTGCACACGCTGCGTATTCTGCAGGCGGATACGATGGCGATCCGCGCGCGCGACAGCGTACTGACGGTCGTGCCCATGTTTCACGCCAATGCTTGGGGTCTGCCGTTCGCCGTCCCGGCGGCAGGCGCCAAGCTTGTGCTGCCGGGGCGGCGCGCCGACGGCGCGCACTTGGCGCGGTTGATCAACGCGGAGTCGGTGACGATCGCTGTGGGCGTCGCCACCGTGTGGTTGGGCCTCGTCGAGCATCTGGAAGAGAGCGGCGGCGAGACGCCTTCACTGGAGCGTGTCATCGTCGGCGGCGCGCCGCTGCCGCCTGCGCTGATGGCGCGGATCGAAGAGCGCCTTGGAGTCTCCGTGCAAACCAGCTGGGGCATGACCGAGCTGTCGCCGTCCGGGACTGTGGCGCCGCCGCACGATCCCGCGCGCGCCGCGCACCTGTCCGGCCGTCCGGCCATCGGTGTCGATCTCCTGATCACGGATGCGGAGGGCAACGCTCTCCCGCAGCAGCGCAACGCCGAAGGCCATTTGCGCGTGCGCGGGGCCGCCGTGATCGAGCGCTACTTTGGCGAGGCGAATGCCGCCACCAATGCCGACGGTTGGTTTGCGACCGGCGATCTCGCCAAGATTGACGACGGCGGCAATCTCATCATCACCGGCCGCGCGAAGGATCTGATCAAGTCTGGCGGTGAGTGGATCAATCCTGCCGAGATTGAAGCCGTGGTGAGTTCGTTGCCGGAAGTTTCCCTCGCGGCGGTGATCGGGCGGTCGCATCCGAAATGGGGGGAGCGGCCAATCCTGCTGGTGCAGACGCGTGAGCAGAGCGCGATCAGCGATGATGATTTGTTGGCGCCGCTGCGCCAACATGTGGCGCCTTGGTGCATCCCCGATGCGGTTATACGTTTGGCGCAGATGCCGTTGGCGTCCACCGGTAAGATCGACAAGATTCGTTTGAGACTTGAGTATGGCGGCGCCTAGACCGAAAGCCAGCACCCGCGCCTCGGGCGCGCCCAAACCGCGGGCGAAGAAGAGCGCCGCTGCGGAGAGCGCAAAGTCGCGTCGGCCGCCGACCAAGGTGCAGCAGCGCGAAGAGAAGATGGAACAGATCCTCGACGCGGCCGAGTATCTGTTTTCCAAGCACGGCCTGCATGGGGTGACGTTGAAGGACGTCGCGCTGCGGGTCGGTGCGCACCACACGCTGGTGAACTATTATTTCGACGACAAGAAGAAGCTGTTTGACGCCGTGTTCGCCCGACGCGCCGAGGTGACCAGCACACGGCGGCTTGAGGCCTTGGACGCTTACGACAAGGCGTCGAAGGGCAAGCCGACGGTGGAAGGCGCGCTGAGGGCGTTTCTAGACACCGACCTTGATCTCTACAGCCAAGGCGGGGAGGGCTGGAAGAATTACGGCGCGTTCGGCGCGCAAGTGTCCAACACGCCCGAGGGCGCCGAGTTGATGGATCAACACTTCGATCCCGTTGTGTTGCGCCTGCTTGGCCTGCTCAAGAAGGCGCTCCCCGATTGCGCTGAAGAGGATATCTTCTGGGGCTATCATTTCGTCACGGGTGCGCTGATGCTCACGCTGGCGCGCACGGGCCGAATCGATCGCCTTTCCGGCGGACGTTGCAAGTCGGACGATTTTGGCGCCGTCAAGGATCGCATGGCGAGCTTCATGGCCGCGGGTTTCCTGGAGATTTGCAGGTCGCGTAAGACTGGCGGCAAGCGCTAGCCCTGCTGTTACCGCGCGGCGCCCAGCGCAGCGAAGAGCGTGGCGTTGCACGTCGGCGTCAAAGCTGACTGGGCGGCGGCGGTCATGTCGGCGCTCGCCGTCGGCGCGGATGAAGGCGCGCCATGCGGCTCAGATCGGCAACGCCAGCGTGTTCTTAACTTCTTCCAGAACCGCATAGGTGCGTGTCTCGCGAACGCCTGGCATCTTCACCAGAATCTCGCCGAGAAAGTTGCGATACGCGGCCATGTCCTTGACCCGCGCCTTGATCAGGTAGTCGAAGCCGCCGGCCACCATATGGCATTCGAGAATGTCTGGCTGCGCGGCGACGGCTTTGGCGAATTCATCGAACACGTCGCCGGTCGTGCGGTCGAGCAGCACCTCGATGAAGATCAGCAGCGCCCGGTCGAGCTTGGCGGGATCGAGCACGGCCATGGTGCCCAGAATGTAGCCGCGCGTGCGTAGCCGCTTCACGCGGTCAAAACAGGCGGCCGGCGAGATGTGGCAGGCCTCGGCCAGCGCCTGGTTCGTGATTCTGCCGTCCTCCTGCAGCGCGCGGAGGATGCGCTTGTCGATCTCATCCAGCATGAAGATCATTCGCCCGAAAACCCGATCGGCGGGGATTATTCGGGTGATGCCGCCAACATAACAAGCACATTCGCCAAATGCGCTGGTATAGGCGAGTGAAACTTCATCCTGGAATTGACTTCGATGACCACGCGTATGGATGGCGCCCGCGCCGCAATGACCGCCCTCTACCGCGCCCCGGAGCAAGACGTCCTGAAAGCCCTGCTTCCGGCCGCCACGCTGCCCGCCAGCACGCGGGGTCGGGTCGTTACGCGCGCCAAGACGATCATTGCCGATCTCCGCGCCGCGCAATCCTCCGGCTGGGTCAACCGCTTCCTTCAGGAATATCGCCTCAATACCGAGGAAGGCGTGGCGCTGCTGGCGCTCGCCGAAGCCTTCCTGCGCGTGCCCGATCCGGAGACGGCTGACATGCTGATCCGGGACAAGCTTGGCGGCGCCGATTGGGCCGCGCACGCCGGCCAGTCGGAGTCGCTGATGGTGAATTCCGCCACGTTCGGCCTCGTGCTGACGCGTGCGCTTGTTGGCGAGTCCCGCGAGGCGGGGGCATTGAAGCGCCTGGTTGCCCGCGCGGGCGAACCTTTCGTGCGCACGGCTGTCGGCACGGCGATGCGCATGATGGGGCAAGTCTTCGTCATGGGCCGCACCATCGATGAAGCCATGAAACGCGCCGCCGACGAGGACAATCGCGGTTTCACCGCAAGCTTTGACATGCTCGGCGAGGGCGCGCGCACCTATGGCGACGCGGAGAAGTATTTCGCCGCGTACGAAGCGGCCATCGAGTCCGTTGCCACGTCGAAGCTCGGACGCGGCCATTCAATTTCGGTGAAGCTGTCGGCTCTGCACCCACGCTACGAGACCAGTCACGCCGACACATGCGTGCCCGAACTTATCGAGATGACACGACGCCTCGCGCGCAAAGCGGCTGCAGCCAATGTCGGCTTCACCATCGACGCCGAGGAATGCGACCGTCTCATGATGTCGCTCGATATTATCGAAGGCGTCGCTCGTGATCCCGCGCTGAAGAGCTGGGATGGGCTCGGCATGGCGGTGCAAGCCTATGGCAAACGCGCGCGCGCCGTGATCGCCTGGGCCGATGCGCTGGGCGAAGACATCGGTCGCAAATTCATGGTGCGCCTGGTGAAGGGCGCGTATTGGGATAGCGAGATCAAGCGCGCGCAGGTCGAAAGCTTGAGCGATTATCCGCTGTTCACGCGTAAAGCGGCGACCGACGTGTCGTACCTCGCCTGCGCCAGCGACATGCTCGCCAGCCGCAATCTCTTCCCGGCTTTCGCCAGCCACAACGCGCTCACAGTCGCCACTATTCTTGAATGGGTCGGCGAGCGCCGCGACTTTGAATTCCAGCGTCTGCACGGCATGGGCGAGGGCCTCTACGAACGCCTCGTGCGCGAGCAGGGCTATGCCTGCCGCACCTACGCGCCTGTCGGCGGGCACCGCGAATTGCTGGCCTATCTCGTGCGGCGCTTGTTGGAGAACGGCGCGAACTCGTCGTTCGTACACCAGTTGGCGGACCCGGATGTTACCGAAGACGATCTGCTCGCCGACCCCGCTGACCGTATCGCCAAAGTCGGTGGCAAACCGCATCCCTCGATCCCGCTGCCGCGCGACATTTTTCCCGGGCGCGTCAATTCAGGCGGCATCGATCTGCACGACGCGGCTTTGCTGGAAAAGCTCGCCACGCAGATCAAAGCGATGCCAACGACGCTGCAAGCCTCACCCCTCATCTCGGGCGTGCGCAGCGAAGGCGCGGCCAAGCCCGTGCGTTGCCCTGCCAATCGCGCGCGCAACGCCGGCGCCGTGATCGATGCGACGGGCGATGACGTCACTCGCGCTATCGCCGCCGCCAAAGCGGCCGCCGATAGCTGGAACGCCACGCCTGTCGAAGATCGCGCCCAGTGCCTGGAGCGTTTGGCCGATCTCATGGAGGCCAACCGCACCGAGCTCATGGCCCTTGCTGTGCACGAAGCCGGCAAGTCGATCCCTGACGCGTTGGCCGAGATCCGCGAAGCCGTCGATTTCTGCCGCTACTACGCAATTCAAGCTCGCACCCAATTCGCGCCGGAACGTTTGCCTGGTCCGACGGGGGAGCTGAACGAGATACGTCTCGCCGGCCGCGGCGTATTCGCGTGTATTGCGCCGTGGAATTTCCCGCTCGCGATCTTCCTCGGTCAGGTCGCCGCCGCACTCGTCGCCGGCAATAGCGTGCTCGCCAAGCCCGCGCCGCAAACGCCGCTCATCGCCTATCGCGCCATACAACTCGCGCACGAAGCCGGCGTGCCAAAGGACGTGCTGCATTTCCTTCCCGGCGGTCCGGAAGTCGGCCGCGTGCTGACCGCCGATCCACGCATCGCCGGTGTCGCGTTCACCGGCTCTACTGGGACCGCCCGTACGATTGCGCGTGCGCTTCTGGACAATGAACAACGCGGCATCGTGCCATTGATTGCCGAGACTGGCGGTCTTAACGCCATGATCGTGGATTCCACGGCGCTGCCGGAGCAAGTCGTCGGTGATGTGGTCACCTCGGCTTTCCGCTCGGCTGGGCAGCGCTGTTCGGCGCTGCGACTGCTCGTGCTGCAGGAAGACGTCGCTGACCGCATTCTCGATATGCTGAAAGGTGCGATGGATGCGCTGATCCTCGGCGATCCGCTGGACATCCGCACCGATGTCGGCCCGGTGATTGACGAGGCAGCGCGCGACAAGCTTGAGGCCTATCGCCAATCCATGAAGGCGCGCTGGGTGCATGCGCTTGAGGCGCCGCAAGGCGGCGGTCTCTTCGTGCCGCCGACCGTGATTAAACTCGATCAGATCGAAGACCTGAAGCAAGAATGGTTCGGCCCCATTCTCCACGTCGCGACGTGGAAGGCTGGTGAACTGGATCAGACGATCGCGCGCATCAATTCCAGCGGCTTTGGGCTTACAATGGGCCTGCACAGCCGCATCGCCGGCGCCTCGGAGCGCGTGCGTCAGCTCGCGAAGGTCGGCAATCTTTACGTCAACCGGTCGATGATCGGCGCGGTGGTCGGCAGCCAGCCGTTCGGCGGCGAGGGCTTCTCCGGCACTGGCCCGAAAGCGGGCGGCCCGCGCTATGTGGCGCGCTTCGCCACCGAGCGTGTGGTGTCCATCGACACAACCTCCGCCGGCGGCAATGCGAGTCTGCTTTCGATCGAGGACGTCGGCTTTTGATCGTGCGCTATAGCGTGCGCGCGATCAGCACCTTCATGATTTCGTTCGAGCCGCCGTAAATACGCGAGACACGGCTGTCGCGGAACATGCGCCCGATAGGGTATTCGTTCATGTAGCCGTAGCCGCCATGCAGCTGCAGACAGACATCGATGATGCGGTTTTCGGTGTCCGTGCACCAATATTTGGCCATCGACGCCTTCGCTGTGTCGAGGCGGCCCGCCATCAGCTCTTCGAGGCAATGATTGACGAACACGCGCGCCAGCGTCGCCTCCGTTTTGCACTCAGCCAATTTGAACTGCGTGTTCTGGAATTCGATCAGCCTTTGGCCGAAGGCCTTGCGGTCCTTCACATAGGCGATGGTTTCCTCCACCGCGAGCTCGGCGTTGAGGGCCGCTTGCAGAGCGATGATCAGACGCTCATGCGGCAATTCCTTCATCAATTGCTTGAAGCCTTGGCCTTCCTCCATACCGAGCAGATTGTCGGCCGGCACGAACACGTCGTCGAAGAAGAGTTCAGACGTGTCGGCCGCGTCTTGGCCAACCTTGTCGAGTTTGCGGCCACGCCGGAAGCCTTCGGCTTCCTCCGTCTCGACGACGAGTAAGGACACGCCTTTCGCGCCTTGGGTCGGGTCCGTCTTGGCGACGACGATGATGAAGTCCGCGAGCTGGCCGCTTGAGATGAACGTCTTTTGGCCATTGATGCGATAGCCGTTGCCGTCCTTTTTCGCCGTGGTCTTGATGTTCTGTAAGTCCGAGCCCGCGCCCGGTTCGCTCATGGCGATCGCAGCGACCAGATCGCCAGAGCACAGGCGCGGCAGCCAGCGCTTCTTCTGTTCCTCCGTGCCGTGCGCGACGACGTAAGGCAGGATAATGCCGTTGTGCAGCGAAGCGGCAAAGCCATCGACGTCCTTGCGCGAGATTTGCTCGAACAGCGCCACGTCGTAACGGAAGTCGGCGCCGCCGCCGCCGTATTCTTCCGGCACGGAAACACCGAGCAGGCCTGCCTGACCGGCTTCGCGCCAGAATTCACGCTCGACCTGTTTGTCTTCGCGCCACTTGGCGACGCGTTTTACCGGCGCATGCTGATCGAAGAAGCGCGCCGCGGAATCCGAAAAGGCGCGCAGGGATTCATCATCCATGAATGCTGGCGTGGGGACATCGATCGCGGGCATGAGCGGGCTTCCTGGCTAGAAATGAAGCCCGGGCATATCACGCGCGCGTCAACCTCGGAACGCGTGCCGTGGCGGCATATAAGCAGTCATGCCGCCGCGGCGCCCATCAGGAAGAGGAGGTGCGCTTACTCGCCCAGATACTTAGCGAGCGCATTGAGCAATTCGGTCCAGCCCATTTCGCGCATCTTCGGGCCATCGCCGCCGTCGAAGAACGCGCCTTGCTCGGTAAAGACAAGCCGTGCGCCGGCCCCGTCGGGGCGGACGTCGATGGTGGCCAGCGACACCGAATGGCGCACGCCGTTCATGAGCATCGCATAAGAGAAGATGATGCGCTCGTTGGCCACGATGTCGTGAAACACCGTCTCGTTCGCGTGCTCGACGCCATCGGGCGCCGCGAAGCGGCTCGTCTCCGTCCCGCCTTCGCGGAAGTCGAGTTCGAACGAAAGTACTTTCCAGCCTGCGCCTTCGGCGAACCAAGAGCGTTTGGCGGTTTGGCTGGACCATGCCGCGAAGACGCGTGCAGGCGACGCGTTGAGCGGGCGTTCGATGATGATGGTGGCGTGTTGGGCGATGGGCATGGTTGAAACTCCGGATCAGGTGTCGAGGAAGGCGCCGAGCTGATCGAACAGGTCTTGCGTGCCGCGCTCACGACCGCCCGCGTCGTCGAAGCCATCTAGGAATGCGCCTTGCTCGGTGTAGACGAGGCGCGTGCCTGTCCCGTGTGCGCGAAATTCCGTAGTGCCCAGCGAAACCGAAATGCGCGTCTCGTCCAGATGCATTTCGTAGGCGATGATCAGGCGTTCGTTCTCAACGATGTCCATGATCTGGCCGTTGTAGTAATGCACAGGGCCGCCAGGTGGGCCACCACTGACGCTTTCGCGCCCGCCAACGCGAAAATCGAGCTTGTGGTTTGATTTGTCCCATTCCTCAGGGCCAACGAACCATTTCGCTTTCGATTGCGGGTTGGAGAAGGCCGCAAACACTTTCGCGGGCGCGGCATTGTATTCACGTTCGATCACGAACGTGGCGTGGGTCGTTGAGCTTGGCATGTGTTCGTCCCTCAGAATTCCGAAGCGAGATTGTCGAGCGCGGCGGTCCAGCCTTCGTTGTAACCGGCGATCATGGCTTGCCCATCGAATGAGGCGATTTGCATGGTAAGCAGGAGCCGTGTTCCAGCGCCCGCCGGAAACAATTCGACGCTGATCTGCGCGTGCGATTTGCGTTCGCCGCGATACGAGACGGTCTCGGTGAACACGATCAGGCTGTTGGCCTCGATACTGAGATAGGTGACGCGCGCGGTGTAATCCAATTCGCCGTCCCGCCCGCAATGGGAGATGTCGAGCCCGCCCTCACGGAAGTCCTGCTTCTCATAGACAATTTTGTCGGCAGGCGTCGGCGCCGACCAGCGCGTGCGCGCCTCGATGTCGCCCCATGCGTTGAACACGCGCGCGGGCGAAGCGTTATAGGTGCGCTCCATCACCATGGTGCGGTGGGCAAGTGCGCTCATGGCTTAAGCTCCCGGATACATATGGAAGAGCGGCTCGGATTCTTTGATCGTGCGCGCAAAAGATGGGCGCGCCTTCAAGCGATCGAGATACGCAGCGATGCGTGGATATTTGCCCTCAAGCGGCACGTTGCGGGCTGCGTACCAGAGCGCGGGCGCTGCGGCGCAATCGGCCATCGTGAAGCCGTCGGCGACTGCAAATGCGCGGTCGCTAAGTTGCGCTTCCACGACGCCGTAAGCGGCGTGCACAACCCGCTTGGCCTCTTCGACGCCATAAGGATCGCGTTGGCCATCGGGGCGGATGTTATCGACCACCACTTTCGACATCGTCGTGTTAATGTGATCGAACACGCGGTCCCAGCGGCGCACTTCAAGCGCGGCGTCGACATTCTGCGGGATGAAGCGCGTGGCGCCTGGGTAATAGGTGTCGAGATATTCGATGATCACCGAAGTCTCCGTGACCATCGATTTACGATCGCTGTCGATCAGGATCGGAAACTTGCCCATCGGCCATTTGGTGATGAAGTCGGCATAGGTGTTCTGATCCACCGTGATGAAATCAAACGGCGTGTCGTTCTCATAGAGCGCCATTAGCACTTTCCATGTGAACGATGAGATCGGGTGGCCATAGAGCGTGAGCATCAGTCGTTTTCCGTTTCGTCGAGGAATTGGGCGAGGCGATCGAGGCGGCGCTCCCAGAGGGCGCGGCGCTCGGCGATCCATTGTTCAGCTTGGGAGAGGGCTTTCGGCTCGATGCGGCAGGTTCGCACCCGGCCGATCTTTTCCGATACGACCAGCCCGCTCGCTTCCAGCACCTGCAAATGCTGCATCACCGCCGGCAGCGACATGGCGAGCGGCTTGGCCAATTCGCTAACCGAGGCGGGGCCTTGCGCTAGGCGATCCACCATCGCGCGACGGCTGGGATCAGCTAAGGCTTGGAAAGCCAGATCGAGCGTCGTGTCCCTGAACATAATACTTAAGTAGATGCCTAAGTGTTGTTTGGCAAGCGGCCGCATCCAAAAACCTGGGCGGCGGCCACAAAGTCGCGAAATGGAGATTCAGATGGAAAACTCGGGCGTGGCGGCGCTCATCGCGGCGGCAATATTGGTCGGTGTCGGCATGCAGGCCTGGGTGTCCTGGCTTGATCACAAGCGGCGCACCCAGGCGCTCGACGTGATCAAGGCGGCGCTGGAGGCGGGCCGCGAACCGCCGCAACAACTCTATGACCAACTCGAGCCCGAACCTTATGCGAGTCTTGGTCTTTCGAGGCGGCCTTGGGGCGAGGCGCTGATGTTCGCGACGCTTGCGATCGGCTTTTGGATCGCCTTTGGCGTTGCCGAAGCGAGCGATGAGCGTGATCGATTCATGCTTGTGGCGGCGGTGATGAGTGCCGCGGCGCTTGGCTGCGCGGCGCTTGCAATCTTCCGTCCGGGCCAGCGCAAGTCCGATGACCGCTCATGACGACGCGCGCCTCATCGCCGCTGCGCGCAAGGGCGACCCCCGCGCCTTCGCGGCTTTGGTCGACGCGCATCAACAGAAAATACGCGGCTTTATGCGGCGCTTTGCTGGGCATTGGGCTGACGCCGACGACCTGGCGCAGGAGGCGTTTGTGACGGCGTGGCGTAAGCTCGATCGCTTTGAAGGTCGCTCAAGTTTTGCGTCGTGGGTCTGCGGCATCGGCTATCGTATTGCGCGCGATGCGCGCCGGGGACATGAGCGCGCAACGCAGCGCGATTACGAATGGCTCTCCGAACAAGACGACGGCGAAGCCGGCGCGCCGGTCGAAGACCAAATCGCGATTGCGCGCGCCATGGCGGAACTGCCGGATGATCAGCGTGCCGCGGTGGCGCTATGTTTGTGTGAGGGCTTCTCCCACAGCGAGGCCGCCGCAATCTTGAACCAGCCGCTCGGCACGGTGAAGTCGCATGTAACGCGCGGGCGCGAGCGGCTGCTCAGAATGTTGGAGACGCAAGATGACTGGTGAAGAGCGTCTAAATCGCGTGTTCGGTGCGCCAGCCGCGCCGGCCAAGGACATGCACTTTACCCTCCTGGTGATGCGCCGGGCCGAACAAGAGCGTTTTCGCGCCGCCATGGCTCGACGCGTAATCTGGGGCGGGGTGCTTGGAACGCTGGCTTTGGCGGCGGCCTTGCCCATGGTGGGATGGCTGTCTGCAAATCCTTCGGCCACCGAGGACGTGGCCCTGACTTTGGGAGCCGTGGCGGCGGTTTTGGCGCTGAGCCGCGGCGCGCGCCGGGCTGCTTTTCGGCGGGCGCGCTGATTGGCCCCTTGCATCCAATACCCCGGATCAGCGCATCTATAAGCCAAAGGGCGCAGACCCTGGGCTATGGAGCACGTTCAATGGATGCGGATGTCTTTGTTCCGTTTGTGTTTTTCGGATTTTTGGCGGCGGTAATCCTGGTGCCGATATGGCTGAAGGAGCGTACCAAACAGTCCGCGCACCAGCTCTTGTCGCAAGCGCTGGAGAAGGGTCAGACGCTCGATCCGACGGTTTTACGGCAATTGACCGAGGGAACGACAAAGCCGAAACCCGACAAAGCGCGGTCCTCGCTCGGGAGTGGCGTGGTTTTGATCGCGCTCGCGCTTGGATTTGTGATGGCCGGCTTCGCAATCAGCGGCTTCGATCCGTCCGGAGAAGCGTTTGGCGGTATGATGGTGCCGGCTGCGATCCTCGGTTCTCTCGGTTTGGCCTTCCTCCTGCTGGCCATCGTGGACTATTCAGCAAAGAAGAAGGGTGAGTGAGATTTGTTAGGTGGCGTCGCGGGGGCTCCTCAATCTGGCTCAGGCCACGGAAGCTGCGCTGATTATCGCAGCACAGGCCAAGGACCAGGCAGCGTTCGGGGAGCTCGTAAAGCGTCGCCAGGGCTGGGCCAGAAGCTTGCTCCGGCGAATGTGCCAAAGCCACGCGGAAGCGGACGATTTAGCCCAGGAGGCGTTCGTTAAAGCTTGGGAAAGATTGCGGGATTTGGAAACGCCCGCCGCTTTTCCGGGTTGGTTTAGAAGAATTGCGGTGACCACGTTCCTGATGGCCAAACGTCGCCAGAAGGCCGTGTTCGAGGAGATCGACGACGCATCGCCCATCGCGTCGGAGGATTCCACCCCGGAGGCCGCGGCCGGCGCGAAGATCGACCTGGAGAAGGCTCTTGCCAGGTTGTCGGATGCGGAGAGACTATGCGTGACGCTGAACCACGGAGAAGGGTTAAGCCACGCTGAAATTGTAGAAATCACCGGTCTTCCCCTCGGCACGGTGAAATCCCACGTTCTAAGGGGGACGGAAAAACTGAGACGGCTATTGGAACCGGCGACATGAGTAATTTTGACGCCCTGCTGAAAAGCTCCTTCGCGGAGATCGAGGAACCGGCTGACGCTGGCTTCAGCGTTAACGTCAGTCATGGTGTGGCGCGGGTGGAACGCGCCGCCAAGGTTCGCAATGCGGCGCAGATTGCTGGAGTTCTGGCCGCGGCCGCCGCGACCGCTTGGGGGCTCTACGCAGTCGCGGGCGCGTTCGGCCAGGACTTGCTGGCCGTGGCCGGCGCAGAGTTTGCCCGTCTCCAGAATGCCATCAGCAGCGGCCCGTCGATGTCGGCAGCCGCCGAAACGGCAGGTGAAGGCCTGATGCAATCGCTTGGTCTCGGCTTGACCCACATCCTGCTGGCGACCGGCGCCCTGGTGGGCGGTGCGGTAGCTTATCGCGCAGCCCAGGACTAAAAGCTCAGCCCCAATGGGCGACTAAGCTGGCGCAGTCGCGTTCGGCCCATTATGTGCAGCGCAACAAGGGACTATGGGAGGTCCGTCATGTCGCGCCATTCTGAAGCCCCTCGCCGCATTACCGCGCCGGATATCCGGGCCCGCAAGGGTGGCGAACCGATTGTCTGCCTGACCGCCTATACCGCTCCGATGGCCGAGATCCTCGACCAGCATTGTGACTTGCTGCTGGTTGGCGATTCCCTGGGCATGGTGGTGCATGGTCTGCCCAGCACGGTCGGCGTCACCATGGACATGATGATCCTGCACGGCCAAGCCGTGATGCGCGCCGCCAAAAAGGCCATGGTGGTGGTCGACATGCCGTTCGGCTCCTACGAGGCCAGTCCCGAGGTCGCCTACGCCAACGCCGCGCGCATTCTGAAAGAAACCGGCGCGCAGGCGGTGAAGGTCGAAGCGGGCGTCACGGTCGCGCCGACCGTGAAATTCCTGGTCGATCGGGGCATCCCGGTGATGAGCCATGTCGGTTTGCTGCCGCAGGCGGTCAATATTGACGGCAAGTTCAAAGCCAAGGGCCGTGATGAGGCGGAGCGGGCCGCCATTCTCGCAGCCGCCCGCGCCTCGGACGAGGCGGGCGCTTTCGCCATCGTGGTCGAGGGCGTGGATGAAACGCTCGCGCCCGAAATAACCGCCGCTGTGAAGGCCCCTACCATTGGAATCGGCGCCTCGGCGGAGTGCGACGGTCAGGTTCTGGTTGTGGATGACATGCTGGGGCTGTTCGGCTGGACCCCGAAATTCGTCCGCCGCTACGCCAATTTGAAGGACGAAATCGACAAAGCGGCCGCCGGATATGCCGCCGATGTCCGCGCCCGCCGTTTTCCTGCCGCAGCCGAGACCTATTCCCTCAGCAAGGCACGGCAAGCCCGCGTTGCCCAGCGGGACAAGCGCGGCTAGCTTGCCGGCGCATTTTTAGGGGGTGGTTCGCGGGACCCGCGAACCAGGTCAGGAAGCAGGCGTGACCAACGAAACCGATTCATTTGTCCATGAAGTTGACGAGAGCCTGCGCCAGGACCGTGTGCTTCAGTTCTTCAAGCGCTACGGCGTTTGGATCCTCGGTGCTCTAATCGCTGTCGTCGCCGTGATCGGCGCTTGGCAGGGGTGGCGCGCTTATTCGCTCGACGCCGCGCGCGCGCATTCGGTTGATTATCTCGCCGCGCAACAGCTGCTTGTGTCCGGCAACCTCGACGGCGCGAAAGCGGAGTTCGAGCGCTTGCGCGACGAGGGCCCGCGCCCTTTCCGCGTCATGGCGCGTATGGAGCATGCCGCCGCGCTGCAGGCGCAAGGCGACCTCGAAGCGGCTTTGGCCGAGTTCGACGCCGCCGCTGCGCAGGCCCCGGACGCGGTGATGCGCGAAACGGCGCAATTGCGCGCCGCCTATATCGCCGCCGAGACCCAAGACCTCGCCGCGCTGCGGACGCGCCTGCAGCCGCTGATCGACAGCGATAGCCGGCTCTCTTTTCTCGCCCGTGAATTGCTCGGTATCGAGGCTTGGGAGGCTGGCGATCTGGACTTGGCGCGCGAACAATTAGAAGCGCTCACGCTTGCGTTCGACGCGCCGGAAGCGGTGCGGCAGCGCGCGCAAGTGGCGCTCGCCGTTGTCGGCCCGGCGCCGCAATCAGCTACACCAGCGGACGGCGCGGCTGCGCCTGCGCCATCCGAAGGAGAAACGAAATGAGCCGCATCACCCGCAGCTTGGGTCCAGTCGCCGCGCTCGCTGCGGCCGCGGCGCTTTCTGCGTGCTCAACCGTGAGCCGCGTCGGCGACGCTGTCTGGCCGTTTGGCGATGACGAAGCGCCACGCCAAACCGCGCCGCAAGACGGGCGCATATCGATCTTGGCGTTCGAACAAGAACTTGCCGCTGATCCCTCACTCGCCGCCCAAACCATAGCGGTGCCGCCGCCGGTCGCGGTGGTGGATTGGAGCCAGCCCGGCGGCACCGCTGACAATTCGCCGCCGCCTTCCACGGGCTCGGCGGTGTTGGAACGCGCTTGGCGCGCCAATCTCGGCCAGGGTTCGAACGATCGCTCCCAATTGGCTGCGCCGCCGGTCATTGCCGAGGGCCGACTGTTCTTCCTCGATGCGGATCACCGCCTACACGCGATCAGCGCGCGCGACGGCGAGCGTCTGTGGAGTGAACAATTGCGCCCCAACGATCGCCGCGATCGCGTCGCACGCGGCGGTGGCGTTGCGACGGCGGGCGGGCGTGTGTTCGTCACGACGGGTTTCGGCTTCATCGTCGCGCTTGACGCCAATACCGGCGAAGAGGTGTGGCGGCGCCAAGCTGACGCGCCGTTCCAATCGGCGCCGACTGTGTCCGGCACGCGCCTCTACGCCATCACCAATGACAGCGAATTGCTCGCGCTCGATGTGAGCTCCGGTGAAGTGCTTTGGAACTATCAGGCGATTGCCGAGCCCGCGCGCATTCTCGCCGCCACGAGCGTTGCTGTGGACGGCGATACGGTCGTCGCGCCGTTCGCCTCGGGTGAACTCGTTGCATTGCTGGGCGGCAATGGCCGCCGCCTCTGGTCGGATTCGCTCTCGCGTTCCGGCCAATTGACGTCGCTCTCTGCGATCAATGACATCGCGGGACGCCCAGTGCTCGACAACGGCGTCGTCTTTGCCGCGAGTCACTCGGGCGTGCTCGCTGCGATCGACCTGCGCTCCGGCCAGCGCGGTTGGGCGCGGCCGTTTGCATCGACGCAGACGCCGCTGCTTGCCGGCAACGTACTCTACGCCGTGAGCACCGATGGCGTGCTGGCCGCGTTCGATCGCAACACCGGCAACGCCTATTGGGTGCAGGAATTGCGCCGCTACGAAGACGAAGACGACCGCACCGGCCGTGTCGCCTGGACCGGCCCGGTAATGATTGGCGGCCGTTTGGTGCTGGCGAACTCGCTGGGCCAAGTCATTGCGGTCACGCCGGAGAGTGGCCAGACGGTTGCGACCGCCGACGTGGGCAAGCCCGTCTTCATTCCGCCGATCGTTGCAAACGATCAAATTTACATTGTGACGGACGAGGCGCGTCTCGTCGTCCTGCGTTGATGTTGGCCGTCCATGACGATCAAGCTCGCGATCGTCGGGCGGCCGAATGTCGGCAAGTCAACGCTCTTCAATCGCCTCGCGGGCAAGAAGCTCGCGATTGTCGATGACACCCCAGGCGTCACGCGCGACCGGCGTGAAGCGCCTGGGCGTCTGGGCGATCTCGACTTCACGCTGATCGATACGGCAGGCTTCGAGGACGCGACCGACGCCTCGCTGGAAAGCCGGATGCGCGAGCAGACGGAAACCGCGATCCGCGAAGCGGACGTGATCCTCTTCCTGGTCGACGCGCGCGCTGGCGTGCTGCCGCTTGATGAATCCTTCGCCGCGCTGCTGCGCCGCGCCAATAAGCCGGTGATCCTGGCCGCGAACAAGGCTGAAGGCCGCGCCGGCGCCGGCGGGGTCAATGAGGCGTATGCGTTGGGGCTGGGCGAGCCGATCGCACTTTCGGCCGAGCACGGCGAAGGCATGGCCGAACTCTTCGCCGCGATCGCTGCGCACGCACCGCTGCCAAGTGATGAGGAAGACGAAGCCAACAAGCCGAAGCGCCCGATCCACATCGCCATCGTCGGCAGACCGAACGCGGGCAAGTCGACTTTGGTGAATGCGCTGATCGGCGAGGATCGCCTGCTCGTCGGCCCCGAAGCCGGCATCACGCGCGACTCGATCTCGATCGATTGGAGCTGGAACGGCAAGCCTTATCGCCTGATCGACACGGCCGGCATGCGCAAGAAGGCGAAGGTCCAGGCTAAGCTTGAGCGCCTCTCTGTCAGCGAGACGCTGCACGCGATCCGTTTCGCCGATGTGTGCGTGCTGGTGATGGACGCGCGCGAGGCGTTTGAGAAGCAGGATCTCACCATCGCCGATTTGGTCATCCGCGAAGGCCGCGCGCTGGTGTTCGTGCTGGCTAAGTGGGACCAGATCGAAGATAGCCGCGCGCACTTTGAAGAAATGAAACTGGTCGCGCGCGAAGGCCTGCCGCAAGCGCGCGGCGCGCCGTTGGTGACGGTGGCCGCACTCTCCGGCGTTGGTCTGGATCGCGTGATGAAGGCGGTTGACGAAGCGCATGGCGATTGGACGGCGCGGATCAAGACCAAGGATTTGAACGACTGGCTCTATTCTACGATCGCCCGCCATCCGCCGCCGGCGGTGCATGGCAGGCGCATCAAGCCGCGCTATCTCACCCAGATCAAAGCCCGCCCGCCGACCTTCGTGCTGATCTGCTCGCGCGCCGAAGACATGCCGGAGAGCTACAAGCGCTATCTGGTCAACGGCCTGCGCGATGCGTTCGATATGCATGCAGCGCCCATCCGCCTGATCGTCAAGGCGGGCAAGAACCCGTTCGACGAAGATAAGAGCTAGGCGTTCGTCGCAAATCCATTGGCTGATCTCCGCACTGGCCGCTTAGCTCGGCGCGGGAGGATCACATGGCTAAGCCGTTCACCGCGACTTTGCTCGGCGGCGTCGTCGCTGGCGCGCTCGATATCACCTACGCTTGCGTGCACTGGAACATCGTCCACGACGTGGCGCCGCAGCGGATTTTTCAATCGGTGGCGGCCGGCTTGCTCGGACGCGACGCGGCGGTGGCAGGCGGCTGGAATAGCGCCGCACTTGGTCTCCTGCTGCACTTCGTGATGACGACGATCATGGCCGTGTTCTTCGTCGCCGCGGCCCGCGTGGTGCCATCACTCAATCGAGCGCCGCTGCTCAGTGGGATCGTGTATGGGCTTGGGCTCTACGCCGTGATGAATTTCCTTGTCGTGCCGTTCTCTGCGGCGGGCGATGGGACAATTCAAGCGCCGGAACTGAACCAATTCTTCTACGGCGGCTTGCTCGCGCACACGCTGCTTGTCGGCCTGCCGATCGCGCTGATTGCCAAGCGCTTCGCCGATTAAATCACTTGCCCCGCGGCCCAGCCGCTGGACCAGGCCCATTGGAAATTATAGCCGCCGAGCCAACCGGTGACGTCCACGGCTTCGCCGATGAAAAAGAGGCCGGGCACCGCGCGTGCTTCCATGCTCTGTTGTGAGAGCGCGTTGGTGTCGATGCCGCCGACCATGACTTCGGCTTTGGAATAGCCTTCGTCGCCGCTTGGCGTGAGCTGCCAAGCTTTAAGTTTGCGCGCGGCGTCGATAAGCGTTGCGTCTTTCATGTCGCCGAGCGCGCCTTGTGGCAGCTGTTCGGCGAACGCCGTCGCCAGGCGCTCAGAGAAAAATTCGCCGAGCACCGTTTTGAGCTGCGCTTTGGGGCGGTCGCGTTTGCGTGCGGCGAGCGCGTCTTCGGCTGCATCAGGCAGCCAATCGATGACGATGCTCTCGCCTTTGCGCCAATAGGACGAGGCTTGCAGGATGGCGGGACCGGAGAGACCGCGGTGCGTGAAGAGTGCGGCTTCGCGAAATTCTGTTTTCCCCGCGCGTGCGATCACGTCGGCGGAAACGCCTGAGAGAGGCCGCATCCAGGCGAGATCGGACTCAGCGAAGGTGAGCGGCACGAGGCCGGGGCGGGTTTCGACGACGGGAATATTGAATTGCTTGGCGATGTCGAAGGCGAAGCCGGTCGCGCCGAGCTTCGGAATTGGGAAACCGCCGGTGGCGATGGTCAGCGTTTCGCTCTCGAACGGCCCCATCATGGTGTCGACGATGAAGCGATCGGTGCGTTGAATGGAATTGATGCGATAGAGCGTGTGGATGTCGACGCCTGCCGCGGCGCATTCATCGAGCAGCATGCGCACGATTTTTTGCGCGGAGCGTGCACCGTCACAGAAAAGCTGGCCGAGCGTCTTTTCGTAATGCGTGATGCGATGCTTTTGGATGAGCTTGAGAAAGTCGTGCTGCGTGTGCCGCGCGAGCGCCGAGCGCGCGAAATGCGGATTGGCGGAGATGAAGCGATCGGGGGCTGCATGGAGGTTGGTGAAATTGCAGCGCCCGCCGCCGGAGATCAGAATCTTCGCGCCGACCTTGGCATTGTGCTCCAGCAGCAAAACACGCCGCCCGCGCCGGCCTGCATGAAACGCCGCGTAAAGTCCGGCGGCGCCCGCGCCAATGATGATGCTGTCGTAGCGCTCCATCGCGCTGCTCATTTGCGCTCGAACTGAACCCACGCGCCGTTTTGCGTGTAGCTCGGGGCGAGCATGGCGACGATCGAGGGCGCGACCTCTTCCGGGGTGGGCAGCGTCATCGGGTCTTCGCCGGGAAACGCCTTGGCCCGCATCGCCGTGCGCGTGGGGCCGGGATTGAAGAGGTTGGCCTTGATCGGCGTGACATTAAGTTCGGCCGCGTAGGAAATGACCATCGCGTCGAGCGCAGCTTTGGATGCCGCGTACGGGCTCCAATAGGCGCGTGGATTTTTCGAGGCGCCGGAGGTCACGAACACGGCGCGGCCCGCATCGGAGGCGCGCAGCAGCGGATGCATGGCGCGGATCAGGCGCCAATTGGCGATGAAGTTCACGCCGAACGTCTCTTCCATGATCGAGGGCGTGACTTGATGTGCGGGCGTGAGTGAGCCCAGGACGCCGGCGCAGGCGGCAAGCCCGTCCAATTGGCCGAAGCGTTCGAAAAGCGCCCCGCCCAAGCGATCGAGGCCGTCGTAGTCGCGCAGATCGTGCGGAACGAGCGAGGCTTCGCCGCCCAGCGCCTTGATTTCATCGTCCAGCGCCTCAAGCGCCTTGGTGGCGCGGGCAATGACGATGACGCGCCAATTCTGGCGCGCGAGCTCAAGGGCGACAGCACGGCCGATGCCGCGTGAGGCGCCCGTGACGAGGGCAATGCGTTTGGATGTGTCAGTCATGATTGAAGCTGAGTTTAGCTCAGCGCCCGCGGCGTTGGATAAGTTTATTCCGCGGCGTTTTCGGCCAGCAGCGAAAGTTGGAAATCCTTGTCGGCGCGGTCGGCGGCGTGGTCGGTGAGCGTCGTCGGGTATTCGCCCGTGAAGCAATGGTCGGTGAATTGCGGTTCGGCCGAATTCCGCCGCTCCTCGCCCATGGCGGCATAGAGCCCTTCGACGGAGAGGAAGCCCAACGTGTCGACGCCGAGCGTCTTGCGCATTTCCTCAAGCGTCATCTGCGCGGCCATCAGCTGATCCACGCTGGGCATATCGATGCCGTAGAAGTCGGGAAATTTGATTGGCGGCGAGGCGGAGCGGAAATGCACTTCCGCCGCGCCAGCTTCGCGCACCATCTGCACGATCTTCTGCGAAGTGGTGCCGCGCACGATCGAGTCGTCGACAAGCACGACGCGTTTGCCCTTCAGCACCGCGCGGTTGGCCGCGTGCTTCAGGCGCACGCCGAGCTGGCGAATTTCCTGCTTGGGCTGAATGAAGGTGCGGCCCGCGTAATGGCTGCGGATGATGCCGAGTTCATAGGGGATGCCGCTTTCGAGCGCGTAGCCCATTGCCGATGGCACGCCAGAGTCCGGCACCGGCACTACGACATCGGCCTCGACTCCGGTTTCCTGGGCGAGACGGCGGCCCATGCTTTTGCGAATATCATAGACCGAGCGGCCATCGACGACCGAGTCTGGTCGCGCGAAATACACGAACTCGAACAGGCACGAGCGCGCCTTGCGGCGCGGGAACGGGAAATGGCTCTCAATGCTGATCTCGCCCATATGGCGGGTGATGGTGACGACTTCGCCGGGCTCGATCGTACGCACGAAGCGCGCGCCGATCATGTCGAGCGCGCAGGTTTCGGAGGCGAGAATCGGTGAGCCGTCGCGGTCGCCCAGCACGAGCGGGCGGATGCCGACAGGATCGCGCGCGCCGATCATCATATTGTTGGTGAGCGCGACCAGCGCGTAGGCGCCTTCAATCTGGTGCAGCGCTTCAACAAAGCGCTCGACCACCTTGGCTTTCCGCGATTTGGCGATCAGCTGCAGGATGCATTCGGTGTCGGAGGTCGATTGGAAGATCGCGCCGGCTTCGACCAAGCGTTCGCGCAGATCGCGGGCGTTGGTGAGGTTGCCGTTGTGCGCGACGGCGAAGCCGCCGAGCGCAAGGTCCGCAAAGAGCGGCTGGACGTTGCGAAGAATGGTGCCGCCTTGGGTGGCGTAACGGGTGTGGCCGATGGCGGATGTGCCCGGCAGGCGCTGGGGCATGTTCTCGCCGGAGAAATGCTCGCCGACGAGGCCGAGATGGCGTTCGTGATGGAAGCGGCCGTCATACGAGACGATGCCGCAACCTTCTTGGCCGCGATGCTGGAGGCCGTGCAGGCCGAGGGCGGTGAGGACGGAGGCGTCCTCCGAACCAAAGACCCCGAACACGCCGCATTCTTCGCGGGGCTTATCGTCGTCAGCCCATTTGTCGGCGGGGTCCGCCAGCGCCTGGTCAAATCGGAGAGAGGGGCGCTCGGCGGTCATAGGTCCTCAGGTCGGTGGGGCTTCCGGCGCCGGTTCCGCGGGAGGAATCGGGGCCGACTCGCCCTGTTGACGATCCAATATATCACGCGCGCGCTGGCCCGCTCTTGGCAGAACTGCCTCGAGGGCTGACGCAACACTGTCATAGATAGGATAAGTCCGCGCGCCGCGCACGGCGTCTTGCATGGGATCAGCAGGAGCGCTGGTCGTGGAATCAGTGGTTTGGCGCATCAGAAGCACGAATAGAGAGACGACCAGAACGCCCCTGAGGATGCCGAAGGCGAGGCCAGCGGCGCGGTCGAACGACCCAATCTCGGTGGATTGGTGCGCGGTCTTGGCGACGGTGGAAGTGACGACCGTGATGACGATGAACACCACCAGGAAGATCAGCAGGCCGGCCGCAACCGAGGCCAGAGGTCCGCCGAGCGGCGTGAAGCTCTCCACCAGCGGCGTCAGCATGCCGGCAAAGAATACCGCAGCGATGGCTCCGCCAATGAAGGCGATGACGGAAAATATCTCTCTAATCAGACCTCTAGCGAAGGCCATCACGCCGGAAAGGCCGAGCACGACCAAGGCGGCGAAATCGAACCAAGTGAAGCCCAGATCCATCTGCGTCGCTCCCCACTCATGCGCTGCGGCCCTTGTCCGGCCCGCCGCCCCCGCGTCCCGCATTCTCGGGCGCATGGTGAATCGATAGACGGGCCGGGCGGCGATTGAAAGCCTGTAACGTGTCGTCGGGCCGAGGCTGCTGGTCGATTTCGGCGCGCCGAGGGCGTGCGTGCGGCGGATGCTGCTCTCCATGTTCGCAGAGCTGCTCTTCGCGCTCGCGGCGGGCGCTGAAACCGCCGCCGCGCCGGAAATCGCCCCGCAAGAGATTGTGGCCGGGGTGACGCTTCTGCCCGGCAGCTTCGAGCCGGAGCGCGGGCCGGACGGAAACACGATCGTTTTCGACGCGCCCGATGGTTTGGTGGTGATCGATACGGGCCGGCATGGCTGGCAGAGCGATGCGATCCTGGATTTGGCGCGGACGCGCGGCCGGCCGATCGCGGCGATCGTGAACACGCACTGGCATCTCGATCATTCGAGCGGCAATGGCCGGGTGCAGGCGGCGTTCCCGAATGCGCCCGTCTACGCGACCAATGCGATCGACGCGGTGCTGGCGCCGGGCGGTTTCCTCAGCCGCAATCTTGAGGGCGCGCGCGGCATGCTGGCGGGCGATCAGCTGAGCCCGGTGCAGCGTGAAGAGGTGCAGATCTTCATCGACACGATGGCGGCCGCCGATGATCTGCGGCCGGACGTGGTGATCGCGCGTGATCAGCGCCTGCGCATCGCTGGGCGGCGGTTCGATGTGCATGTCACGGATGGTGCGGTGAGCGCCGCGGACATCTGGCTCTACGATCGGCGCACGCGTGTTGTCGTGCTTGGCGATCTGGTGACATTCCCGGCGCCCTTCTTTGAGACGGCGTGTCCAGAGGCTTGGCGCGCGGCGCTGGACGAGGTTTGGGCGACGCCCTTCCGCATCGCCATTCCCGGCCATGGCGCGCCAATGGATCGGGCGCAATTTGACACCTACCGCCAAGCCTTCGGCGCGTTCCTGGATTGCGTGGCGAGCGATGCGGATGCTTCGGTCTGCGCCAGCGCCTGGAGCACGAATATCGCGGATTTCATCGCTGGCGACGAACGCGCCCAAATCATGGCGCCGCAAATGGCTGCGTATTACGTGGACTTCCTGCGCGCCAATGGCGGGCGCAGCCCGGATTGCGCTGCGCCTTCCGCCACGTAGGGCGTTGACATAACCCAGCGTGCGCCGGCCAATCGCTTTTAACAAGCGGCCCAAGAGCCTGCGGGAGGAAGCATGCACCCGGCTACCCACGCCAAGACTGAACCTGATCGCGTCGCCTATGTGATGGCGGGCTCGGGCGAGGCGGTGACCTATGGCGAACTCGACGCGCGCTCGAACCAGGGCGCGCAGCTGTTTCGTTCGCTCGGGCTGAAGGTCGGCGATGTGATCGCGATCTTCATGGAGAACAATGCGCGCTATCTGGAGATCGCCTGGGCGGCGCAACGCGCGGGGCTTTATTACACCTGCATCTCCTCGAAGCTGACGGCGGGCGAGGTGGAATACATCGTGCGTGATTGCGGCGCGCAGGTGTTGATCTCGTCGCCAGCCGTGGGGCCGGTGTTCGAACAATTGCCTGCGGTGCTGCCCGGCGTGAAGCTCTTCGCTGTTGGCGGCGCGACGGGCGCTTATGCGAGTTATGAGGCGGCGCGCGACGCGATGCCGGCGGAACCGATCGCCGATCAGACGGCGGGCTCGGACATGCTCTATTCCTCGGGCACAACCGGGCGGCCGAAGGGTGTGAAGCCGCCGCTGCGCGGCGTCGATATCGATGTCGCCGATGCGCTGACGGTGCTGCCGAAAGCGTTCTTCAATTTTCCGGATCAGAGCCGGTATCTCTCGCCCGCGCCGCTCTATCATGCGGCGCCCTTGCGTTGGTGCATGAGCGTGCAGCGTTTGGGCGGCACGGTTGTGGTGATGGAGAAATTCGATCCCGAACAGGCGCTGGCGCTGATCGAGAAACACAAGATCCAAACCGCGCAATTCGTGCCGACGCATTTCGTGCGCATGCTGAAACTGCCTGAAGACGTGCGCGCGAAATATGATGTGTCGAGCCTGGTGTCCGCCGTGCACGCCGCAGCACCCTGTCCGATCCCGGTGAAGGAGCAAATGATCGCCTGGTGGGGCCCGGTGATTTACGAATATTACGCCGGCACCGAGGGCAATGGCTTTTGCTATATCGGGCCGCAAGCGTGGCTGGAGCGCAAAGGCTCGGTCGGCAAGGCTGTCATCGGCGAAGTGCGCATTTGCAATGATGAGAACGAGCAAGTGCCGCCGCGCACCGAAGGCGTGGTCTATTTCGCGAACGGCCCGCCGCTCGCGTATCACAACGACCCCGGTAAAGCGGCGGAGAATACCAACCAGCATGGTTGGACGACGTTGGGCGATGTGGGTTGGGTCGATGAGGATGGCTATCTTTATCTGACCGACCGCAAGAGCTTCATGATCATTTCCGGCGGCGTGAACATCTATCCGCAAGAGATCGAGAATTTGCTGGTCACGCACCCGAAGGTGACGGATGTCGCCGTGGTCGGCGCGCCGGATGAAGAGATGGGCGAGAAGGTCGTGGCTGTGATCCAGCCGGCGGATTGGAATGAAGCGGGCGATGCGTTGCGCGAGGAATTGCTGGCCTATGCGCGGGCGAATTTGAGTCACGTGAAGGCGCCGCGCGTGTTGGACTTCATGGAAGAACTGCCAAGGCATCCGACGGGGAAATTGTACAAAAGGCTGATACGCGATGCGTATTGGGGGAAGACAGATTCGAAGATTGTGTAGCTCGGAAACCCTCTCCCTTGCGGAGAGGGTCGCGCGCAGCAGTTTTAGCGAAGGCGGGCGGGGTCAGGGGCGTTCAGCTGGCGCGCTCTTCACAGAATTAGCGCAACGCAGGCTCCCAAACTCTGAGCGAGCGGAACGCCCGTCACCCCTTGGCCCCCTCTCCGCAAGGGAGAGGGGGAATATGGAGCGTTGGCGTTCTCGCCCGCGATTTTTGTTACGCGCAACATTTTTGGCCGCATGACGCCTGGCTTCTCACGATCGGCTTGGCGTTTTCTAGACATTGCCAAGCGGACTCGCGGGCCGCAATTTGGGATAGGCGACCCGTGTTGGCCGCATATTTCGGGGCTTGGCATGAAGCGAATTGGCGCGTCCGCTTTTGTTTTCGTCTTGGCGTTGTGCGGCGCAAGCGAAGCTTTGGCGCAATTGGCGGATCGTCCGGCGCTCGATTTTTCCGAACGCGGGTCGGCTTCAGGTAACGGCGAAGGCAGCGCTTTCGCGCGCTCGGTGCATGCGCGCTATGCGGCGGGTGTCACGCGTGCGCAATTGCTGGCGGACCTTCGCGCGCAGGGCTTCAGCTGCGAGACGTCCGGCGCGTCGTGCACGCATGTGGCGATGCAGGAGGCGTGCGCTGATGTACGCACGGTGGATGTCGCGCCGGATGGCGCGATCAGCGCCAGCCAGGCCTTACGCTGCATGGGCGCATTGGCGGACGATGAATAGAGACGTTTGAGCGGCTGTTACTCGCCGGGAGCGGCCTTCCCCCTCCTGTCAGCTCTTTGCCGTTGTGGTCCCCACGCCACGCCACGCCAAGCCAATCCAAGAAGTCTCGCTGACTCTCAGCAAGCATTGACCTAGCAAGAAATTGGCGTGACGGCAGATCGCAGATCACGCCCGAAGACACCGCTCTCTGAAAGGCTTGCCGATCGCGCGGGTAGGTTCTGACAATGTTCAAATAGGGCGCGAGCGCCTGCGTGAGGCCGTGGCTCACATCGCTGCGCTCGATCCATGCTGAGTCCCGTAAAGTTGGGAAGTTGGCTGAGAAAGCGCAAAAAACGCCCAAACTTTCTCGTGTGATCGCATCTCGACCGCGAAGCCGCTCAAACTCCTGATCCACGAAAGAGAGCATAGCGTTGAGTTGGAGCGCCCCATACGCAAGGCGAAAGTACGGGGCAATCACGAGCGATATCTGCCCCGCAGCTACAAACGCATCGATCTTGCGAGGAGCTCCGCCCACTCTCACAAGTTCGCAGCTTTCATTCGCGAATGCATCTCGCGTCGCCTGAATTGCGATCTTGCGCGCGTCGGGGCCGTTCAACGCCATGCTTTACGCTAAACTATTTCAGATCGGTGTGTCACGTCGGCTCCGGGCCAAAAGGGGAAATTCTGCCAATCAATCCTCAACACCCAACGCCGCGGCTAGATCGGCGATGTGATTTAACTCGCGCAACTTTACGCCGCCTGCGCTGCCGCTCTTTTTTTGCGGGGGCGCGAAGGCGGATTGGAAGCCGAGCTTCGCGGCTTCTTTCAAACGCAAATCCGTACGGCCGGCGGGGCGGATTTCGCCGGAGAGAGCGACTTCGCCGAAGACGACGCTGTGTGTCGGCAAGGGGCGATCGACGAGCGCGGAGATGAGCGCTGCGGCGACGGCGAGGTCGGCGGCGGGTTCGGTGATGCGGAGGCCCCCGGCGACGGAGAGATAGACGTCGCGGCCCGAAAAGGAGAGGCCGCAGCGCGTTTCCAACACGGCGAGGATCATGGCGAGGCGCGCGCTATCCCAGCCGACGACGGCGCGGCGCGGCGTGCCATAGGCGGCGGGTGCGGCGAGCGCTTGGATTTCGACAAGCACGGGACGCGAGCCTTCAACGCCGGCGAACACGGCCGCGCCTGATGGGCGATCGCCAGCGCCGCCCATGAAGAGCGCGGACGGGTTTGGTGTTTCGACCAAGCCTTGCTCGACCATTTCGAACACGCCGATTTCGTCGGTGGGGCCGAAGCGATTTTTGACGGCGCGGAGAATGCGGAACGGCAGCCCGCGCTCGCCTTCGAAATAGATGACGGCGTCGACCAGATGTTCGACCACGCGGGGGCCGGCGATCTGGCCGTCTTTGGTGACGTGGCCGACGAGGATGAGCACGCTGCCGCTCTTCTTGGCGAAGCGCACGAGTTCGTGCGCGCAGGCGCGGACTTGCGCGACTGTGCCGGGGGCGGCTTCAACGCCATCGGCCCAGACGGTTTGAATGGAATCGACGATGACGACGTCGGGCTTGATGGCTTTGAGGCCGTCGAGAATTTTGCGGAGATCGGTTTCCGCCGCGAGTTGGACGGGCGCGTCGGCGGCTTTGAGGCGGCGGGCGCGGTCTTGGACTTGGGCTTCGGCTTCTTCCCCGGTGACGTAAGCGACGCGGGCGCCGGAGCGGGCGATGGCGGCGGCGGCTTGCAGCAGCAACGTCGATTTGCCGACGCCGGGATCGCCGCCGATGAGGATGGCGGAGGCTGGGACGAGGCCGCCGCCGCAGACGCGATCGAATTCGGAAATGCCGGTGGGCAGGCGTGGCGGGGGATCGGCTTCGCCGGCGAGTTCAACGAAGGCGAGGGCCTTGCTCTTTTTGCCGGTGGGCGCGGCGAGTGCGCCGGGCACGGCGGTGCGCGCGGTCTCCTCGACCAATGTATTCCATGCGCCGCACGCTTCGCACTTGCCGGCCCATTTGGGCCAGATCGCGCCGCAGGCCTGGCAGGTGAAGACGTGGTCTTTGGCCATTCTCGAATCCTTCGCCATTGAGCCTAGCGCGCCGCTTCTGCTAACGCATGTGGTATGACCAGTGTGCGCGATCTGCATCCGCTCAAGGGCGAGCCAAATTTCCGCTGGCGCGGGGGCAATCCCTCACGCGTGGAAGCGCTGACGGACATGGTGTTTGCATTCGCGCTTACACTCTTGGTGGTCTCGAACGCGCCCCCTGGGTCATTCGATGAATTGGTGACGCAGCTTTGGGGCTTTCCAGGCTTTGCGGCGGCGTTCGCGATGCTGCTTCTGCTGTGGCATTCGCACTACGTCTTCTTTCGCCGCTACGCGTTAGAGGATCAGTGGACCACGGTGCTGAACGCTGGACTGCTGTTCCTGATCGTGTTCTTCGTCTACCCGCTGAAATATCTGGCGACGATGTTGTCGCAATTTGTTCGTTCGATCGTGGCGGGCGCGCCGCAACCGCCGATGTCGCTGGAGCATGCGCGCGACGGTTTGGTGATAGTGTCGCTGGGCTATGCGGCAGTGTTCGCGATGTTTGCCCTGCTCTATGCGCACGCGCTGCGGCGGCGCGAAGAACTGGACTTGGATGCGCACGAAACGAAGCTGACGCGGTTTGGCGCCGCGCAGCATTGGGTGCATGTCTCGATCGGTGTGTTGGTGGCGATCAGCGCATCGGTGCTGCCGCTATTCTGGGCGCCGTTCTCCGGGTTCCTATACTGCTTGATCGGGCCGTTGATTTTTGCGACGGGCGTGGTGTTTGCGCCAAATGTGAAACACGCGCCAACGGCGCCGAAGCCTTCAATGTGAGGAACAATGACCAGCATCTATGATTTCACCGCGCGCGATATTGACGGCAAGGAGCGTTCGCTCAGCGAGTATCGCGGCAAGGTGCTGCTGATCGTGAATACGGCGAGCCAGTGTGGGTTCACGTATCAATATAAGGGCTTGGAAGAGCTGCATCGGAAGTACGCCGCGCAGGGCGTCGAGGTGTTGGGCTTTCCGTGCAATCAGTTTGGCAAGCAGGAGCCGGGCGACGCCGACGAGATCAAGAATTTCTGTTCGCTCACCTATAACGTGACGTTTCCGATGTTTGCCAAGATCGACGTGAACGGGCCGAATGCGCACCCGCTTTACAAATATCTGACCGAGAGCAAACGCGGCTTCCTCAGCACCAAGAACATCAAATGGAATTTCACGAAATTCCTGATCGATCGCGAGGGCCGTGTGCGCGGGCGCTTTGGTCCGACGACGAAGCCCGAAGCGCTCGATAGTGTGATTGCGCGGGCGCTATGAGTGGGCCGCCGAAGACGCCGCTGCTGACGGTCGATTGCGTCGTGTTCGATGCGTCGGGCGCGTTGCTGCTGATCGAGCGCGGGCATGAGCCGTTTAAGGGCTGCTATGCGCTGCCGGGCGGGTTCGTCGATGTGGGCGAGACGGTGGAGCAGGCGGCGCTGCGGGAGTTGAAGGAAGAGACGGGCGCTTCGGGGCGCGTGGTGCGGTTGATCGGCGTGTATTCCGATCCAGGGCGCGATCCGCGTGGGCACACTGTGAGCGCTGCGTTTGTTGTGGAATGGGACGGCGCGGCGGTGAGCGGCGGCGATGATGCAGCGTCGGCGGGGTTTGTGAGTGATTGGCGCGAGAAGCAGCTTGCGTTTGATCACGCGAAGATCGTGGCGGATGCGCTGAAGGGCGCTTAGGACCAGATATCCGCAACGTCCCAGAAGATGCTTTCTGCAGGCGGCAGGCCGAACTCAGCGCGTCGTAATTGGAGCCAGCGGCCGCGTTTGGAGATGCGGCCGGGCGGGTCGCCATTGGGCGGTGTGACGCCATCTGAGCCGTCGGGCCAGAGATCTTTCTCTTCGTAGGGCTCATCGATCCAGGCGCGGAACTTGAGTTCGCCGACGACGAAGAGTTCGGCGCGCACCCAGAAGCTGGGATCGATGCTGAGATCGATGTGGCCGTCGCCTTGATCAGAGACGAAGAGCAGGCGCGCGCTGGTTTTATCGACGCGCTGGCGCCAGATGCGGCCATTGGCGTGGCCGCGAAATTCGTAGGGCTCACGCACCCAGCCGGCGAGCGTGCTGATCAAACCGCTGGCGCAATCCTCGAGCGGCCAGCCGTGGTCTTCGTTGCCGACGTAGTATGGCGCGCGCGTCGGTGGCGTAGGCGCGATCACACCACAGCCTGGATCGGGCCATCGGCGCGGCCGGCGACGAATTGATCGACCATGGCGTTGCCGCTGGCGTCGAGCGTGCTGGTGAGCCCGCGCCACACGATCTTGCCGTTGTGGAGCATGGCGATTTCGTCGGAGATTTTGCGCGCGCTGGGCATGTCGTGCGTGATCGACACGGCGGCGCAATTCAGCTCTTTCACCATTTCGACGATGAGATCGTTAATGGCGTCGGCGGTGATGGGGTCGAGGCCGGTTGTGGGCTCATCGAAGAAGAGGATGTCGGGCTTGGCGATGATGGCGCGGGCGAGGCCTGCGCGCTTTTGCATGCCGCCGGAGAGTTCGATGGGCCGCACGTCAGCGAATTCGGGCGCGAGGCGGACTTTGCGCATCGTCTCGATGGCGCGCTCGCGCGCGTCCTTGCGGGGAATGTTGTCGGCGTAGATCAGGCGGAAGGCGATGTTCTCCCAGACGCTGAGCGAGTCAAACAGCGCTGCGCCCTGAAACAGCATGCCGAATTTGCGCATCACGCGGGCGCGTATCTCGGCGGGCATCTTGGTGACGTCCGCGCCATCGACCAGCACTTGACCGGCGTCGGGCTTCATCAGGCCCAAAGTGCATTTCAGCGTGACCGATTTGCCCTGGCCTGAACCGCCAATGATGACGAGCGATTTGCCGGGCGCGACGTCGAGATCGACACCGTCCAGCACTTGGCGGCCACGGAGCTTTTTCTTCAGGCCGATGAGTTGGAGTTTCGCGGTCATGTGCGCTTACTCCACGAAGAACGCGGTGATGATGTAGTTCACCGCCAGGATCAGCACGATGGCGCCGACGACGGCGTTGGTTGTGGCGCGGCCGACGCCGAGCGCGCCGCCCGAGCTGTTATAGCCCTGATAGGCGCCCATGACGGCGATGATGAAGCCGAACACGGCGGCTTTGGTGAGGCCCAGCACCACGTCCTGGGTTTCAAGAAAGTCCACCGTATTGCGCAGATAGGTGGCGCCGTTGAAATCGAGGCTGTTCACGGCGACGAGATAGCCGCCCATGACGCCGATCACGTCGGCGACCGCGACGAGCACCGGCAGCGTCAGCACGGCGGCGAGCACGCGCGGCGCGATCAGGAATTTGAACGGGTCGGTGGAGAGCGTGGTCATGGCGTCGATCTGTTCGGTGACGCGCATGGTGCCGATCTCAGCCGCGATCCCGGCGCTAACGCGGCCCGCGAGCATGAGGCCGGCGAGCACGGGGCCAAGCTCGCGCGTGATGCCCAGCACGACGATGTTGGGCACGAAGCTCTCAGCGTTGAAGCGCGCGCCGCCGACATAGATGTTGAGCGCGAGCGCTGCGCCAATGAAGACGGCGGTGAGGCCGATCACGGGCAGCGAGAGATAGCCGATCTGGAAGCATTGGCGCAGCAATTGGCCGGCGAAGATCGGCGGTGAGAAGATCGAGCCGATGGCGCGCGCCGCGAAGATCGAGAAGCGGCCAATCTCGGCCAGCATGCCGAGCGCAGTGCGGCCGATGGGGGCGAAAGGATTGATCATACGCCTGCCTTCGGACCGCCGGCGTCGAGCCGGCATCCGTTTGAAACGGAAAATTGGGTTTGTGTTGAAACACCGTGTGCCGGCTGGAAGCCGGCGGTCCGACAATCACTCACGCCCGCGCCCCTGTTTTACGAACGGTCCCGGCGAATGTGGTGAGGATTTCGTAGGATGCAGTCCCGGCCAGTGCGGCGATTTCATCCAAGGGCGCATTGGGGCCGAGAAATTCGACCATGGCGCCGGGCGCAGCTTCCGCGCAGCCGGTGACATCAATGATCGTCAAATCCATCGACACGCGTCCTAGAATTGGGCGTTTGCCGCCCCCCAGAACGCCATAACCGCGCCCGCCAAGCGATCGCAAGTAGCCGTCGGCGTAGCCGAGCGCGACGGTGGCGGTGCGCATCTTTTGTGCCGCAGTGAAGGTAGCGCCGTAGCCGAAGCTTTCGCCGGGCTCGACGTCGCGAACTTGCAGAATGGGCGCCTCGATAAGCGCTGCCGGGATGAGCTGCGGATTGTCCGCGTCGAGTCCGCCGGAGCCGTAGAGGCCGACGCCGGGCCTGATGAGATCGAAATGATACTCGGGGCCGATCAGTGCGCCGGCGGTGGCGGAGAGCGAGAGCGGCGCTTGCGGGAAGAGCGACGCGGCGTCGATGAAGCGTTTGAGCTGTGTGGCGTTCATCTCGTGCTTCAAATCAGAGCCGCAGGCGAGATGGCTCATGACGAGCGCCAGCGATGTGCCTTTGAGCGCGACCATGCTTTGCGCCAGCTCTTCGGGGCCGAGTCCAAGCCTGTTCATGCCGGTGTCGATGTGTAGGCCGGCGGGGCCGCGCGCGTTCCAGATTTTGATTTGCGCGATGGAGTTCAGGATCGGCGTGAGCTTGGCGTCGGCATATTGCGCGACGTCTTTTTCATTCGGGCCGTTGAGCACGAAGATTTGCGGGCCTTCGCCGAGCGCTTTGCGCACGCGGAGTGCTTCGCCAAAGGTGGCGGTGAAAAACACCCGCGCTCCGGCCTGCGCCAGCGCGCGTGAGGCCGCGACGGCGCCCAGCCCATACGCATCCGCCTTGACGACAGCACCGACGGCGGCGGTCGGCGCGCGCTTTTTGAAGAAGCGCCAATTTTCCGCCACGGCGTTGTAATCGACGCGCAGGCGCGCGAGCCGCGGCGGTTCAGCGGGCGATGGAGCTGAATCGGGTGAATTGACCGTGGAAATTGAGGTGCACCGTTTCGATAGGGCCGTGGCGGTTCTTGCCTATAATGAGCTCGGCCCTGTTCGCAACTGCGGCGCGCTTTTGCTCCCAGGCGAAGTGCGCTTCGGTGCCTTGTTCGGGCTCGGCGCGGCTCAGGTAATATTCCTCGCGATACACGAACATGACGATGTCGGCGTCCTGTTCGATCGAGCCGGATTCGCGCAGGTCCGAGAGTTGCGGGCGCTTATCTTCGCGGGCTTCGACTTGGCGCGAAAGCTGCGAAAGCGCGATAACCGGGACGTGCAAATCCTTGGCCAGCGCCTTGAGGCCCTGGGTGACTTCCGAGACTTCCTGCACGCGGCCGTCGGTCTTGCCGGAGCCGGTGACGAGTTGGAGGTAGTCCACGACGATGAGATCAAGGCCGGAGGTGCGCTTCAAGCGGCGCGCGCGATTGGTGAGCGCGCCAATGGAAATACCGCCAGTTTCGTCGACATGGAGCGGCAGCATTTGCAGTTCGGTCGCCGAGTCGGCGAGGCGCACATATTCGTCCTTGTCGATCTTGCCCTGGCGAATGCGATGCGACTCGATGCCGGCAAAGTCGGAGAGAATACGTGTCGCCAATTGTTCGGCCGACATTTCGAGTGAGAAGAAGCCCACGGTGCCGCCGAGATGTTCGGAATTGGGGTCTTCTTGGATTGCCTTCTGTTTGATGCGCGCGACGTTCATGGCGAGGTTCAACGCGAACGCGGTTTTGCCCATCGACGGACGACCGGCGAGGATGATCAAATCGGAACCGTGTAGGCCACCCATCAAATGATCGAGGTCGCGGAAGCCGGTGGAAATGCCGGAGACGTCGGAACCGCGGTTCTTCGCGGCGGTGGCCACCTCGATCGAAGCGGTGAGCGCGGTTCGGAAATCCTGGAAGCCTTTATTGGCGCCGCCGCTTTCGGCGAGCGTGAAGAGGGTGCGCTCGGCTTCCTCGATGATGTCCTTGGCGTCGTGACGCTCGGGCGGATTCTCAGCGAGATCAGCGATGACATTGCCGACGCGGATCAGTTCGCGGCGCAGCGCCATGTCGTAGATGAGCTCAGCGTAGGATTGCGCCTGCGCCGACAGCGGCGCGGCGAGATCCATCAGCTTCATCAGATAGACGGCGCCGCCGATTTCCTTGATGCCGCCGTCGCGCGCAAAGCGTTCCTTCAGCGTGACGCCGTCGGCGATGTGGCCAGTGGCGATCATCTCCTGGCAGGCGGCGAAGATGCGACCGTGGACGGGATCGTAGAAGTGCTGCGGGCGCAGCTGCTGCGTGATCCGGTTCAGGGTTTCATTGTCGAACAGGATTGCGCCGAGCAAGGCTTGCTCGGCTTCCAGATTGTGCGGGGTGACGCGCTGTTGCGGGGCCGGGGCCGGCGCGCCAAGCGGGAGCGCTTGTTGAGAACTCATGGGTGCATCTTGCGCCGATTCGGGCCGCCATTCGTTGACGGCCCGAAATCTTGACCCGTGCTTTTGCTGAGTCGTGCACGTGTTTTTGTTGTTGACGCGGAATGAGCGAATCTCTGCCACGCGTCCTCCCCCGCGCGCGGGGAGGTGCAGAGCGTAGCGAAGCGGAGGGGGACGTGCAGTCGTGGCGTGCACTCCCCCCTCAGTCATCGCGCTATCGCGCGCTGACAGCTCCCCCGCGCGCGGGGGAGCATAGCTGGCCTTAAGCCCCACCGCGGAGATATTGATCGAGGAAGCGCAGATACGCTTCCTGCGCGGTGATGCGGTTTTCCTTGCGCAGGAAGCCGTGGCCTTCGTCGGGGAAGAGCACGTACTCGACCGGCACGTTGTTGGCGCGCACGGCGGCGACCAGCTCGTCGCTCTCCACTTGCAGCACACGCGGATCGTTTGCGCCTTGCACGACGAGCAAGGGCTTGCGGATGTTCTGTGCGTGGAAGAGCGGCGAGATGCGGCGGTGACGTTCGGCGTCGGTCGCGGGGTCGCCCATTTCGTCATAGAGGGCTTCGCGGAAGCTTGCCCACCACGGCGGGATCGAGTTGAGCGTGCGCTCCCAATTGGTGACGCCGAAAATATTGACGCCGACATCGAACGCGTCCGGGCGGAAGGCGAGCGCTGCGGCCACCATGTAGCCGCCATAAGAGCCGCCCATAATGCCGATACGCTCGCCGTCCACCCAGTCGAGTGTTTCGAGATAGCGGCGCGCATAGACGATGTCGTCGAGATCGACTTCACCGTGGCGGCGATCATCCATGTGGAAGAAGGTCTTGCCGTAGCCGGATGAGCCGCGATTGTTGGCCGCGAAGACGGCGTAGCCGTGGTTCACGAGGTGTTGGATCATCGCCGAATAGCCGCGCCGGCTCTGTCCGCCTGGGCCGCCGTGCACGAGCACCAGCGCCGGGACGCGGTTGGTGCGGCTTGCGGTGCGCGGACGATAGAGGATGCCTGGAATCTGCAACCCATCGAAGCTCGGATAGCGCTCCACCGTGGCTTCGACGAGCAGAGCCTCATTAATCGCGGGATTGAGTGCGTGCGTGAGGCGTGTGGCCACGCCGGTGTTGAGCGGGGCGGTGAACACGTCGGCGGGCGAAGTGTCCGAGGCGACGGTGAACGCAATGCGGGTTTCGTCGCGGTTGAAGCGGACTTGGCCAAGATCGCCGGCGGGGACGCCGCTGAGACGGATCGGCGTATTGGTGCGCGTATCCAAAATGGTGACGTCGGTAGAAGCGTCGGCGTTGATGGCGGAGACGCGATAGCGCCCGGATGGCGAGTGCACCACGAACATCACGTCCCACTCGGCCTGGATCAGCGGCGTCTTCTCACCACTCGCGAGATCATACCGCCAAGCTTGATTGTATTCGCCGTGTTCGTCCGTGCCGTAGATGAGGGCCGCGCCGTCCGGGGTGAATTCGTAGACGCCGTAAGAGATGTTGCCGGTGTGCTGCGTGATCAGGCGTGGTTCACGCATGTCGCGCGCATGCAGGTTCACCAGGAAGATGTCGCTGTCGGCGCTGGTGCGCGGGCGCACGAGCGCCAGCCAGCGTCCATCCCGGGTGATGCCGGCGATTTCCATGCCGGGATTTTCATAGACGCGCGTGCGGGCGTACGTGGCGGCGTCATACTCGTAGAGATCGAACACTTGCGGGTCGCGTTCGTTCGAGGTGACCCAGAACGCATTGCCGTCGCCGCGCCAAGCAAGGAAATCGGCTTTGACGTTGTCGCCTGGCGTCAGATCGCGCAGCGTTCCGTCGCGCTCGCGCACATAGAGGTGGTCAAGTTCGTTGCCGCCTTGATCGGCGCCGACCAGGATGCGTTCGTCGTTCGGGAAATAGGAGACGGCGAAGGTCGCGTTGTCTGGCGATTGGGTGAGTTGTTGCGGCGCGCCGCCTTCGATCGAGAGGGCGTAAGCGTTAAAGACGCCGCTGGAATCATTCGCGATGAGGATGCGGCGACCGTCCGGAGAAAACCCGAGGCCGGCGGAGGCGGCCATGCTGTAGGAGGTCGTCTGGAAGAAGGTTTGGGCCGAGTAGGTCTGGTGCGGCAAGGCGCTGTCGGTCGTGCTCGCGCAAGCGGCGGCGAACGTCGCCGCGACGCCGGTCAGCAAGATGCGTCGGTTGATCATGGTGTCCCCTCGAATGGCTGGCGCGAGCTTAAACGCGCACGCACGCGGGGCGCAAAAGAAAAGGCCCGCGCATCGGGGATGCACGGGCCTTCGCGTTTGGATGCGGACGCGCTTATTCGGCGCGCGCCGACGGATCGTTGGTGATCGAATTGGCCGCGAGTTCCTTCGCCGCGGCTTCCGCCTCGGCGCGCTCGGCTTCGATCGCCGCGGTGATGACGTTCTCGCCCTTGGCTTGGCGCTCGGCTTCGTCGGCCGAACGGGCCACGTTGACTTTCACCGTCGCGTACACTTCCGCATGGAGGCGGACGCGCACGTCATAGACGCCAACCGTCTTGATCGGCTTGTCGAGCACAACCGCGTTGCGTTCGATCTTGGCGCCGGACTTGACGATTTCGTCGGCGATGTCGCGCGAAGAAACCGAACCGTAGAGCTGACCAGCTTCACCCGCTTGGCGGATGAGGACGTAGCTTTCACCATCGACCTTCTTGGCCGCCTTTTCGGCGGCCGCCTTGGCCTCGGCGTTCTTAGCTTCGAGTTCAGCGCGACGGCCTTCGAAAACCTTGCGGTTCGCGTCGGTGGCGCGGAGCGCTTTCTTTTGCGGGAGCAGGAAGTTGCGGGCGAAACCGTCGCGCACCTTCACTTCATCGCCAATGGCGCCGAGATTCTCGACGCGTTCGAGCAGGATGACTTGCATGTGACGAGTCTCCCTTACTGAACGGCGAACGGCAGAAGCGCGAGTTCGCGAGCCAGCTTAATGGCGCGCGCGAGTTCGCGTTGCTTCTTGGCGGAAACGGCGGTGATGCGCGCCGGGACGATCTTGCCCTTTTCGCTGATATAGCGTTGGAGCAGCTTCACGTCCTTGTAGTCGATCTTCGGCGAGGCGCTGCCCGAGAACGGGCACACTTTGCGACGACGGCCGAAGGGGCGACGGGCCGGAATGTTCGAGATGTTGAACTTCGGAGCGCCTTTTGCAGCTTTAGCAGCCATGGATTAGTCCTCCGCACCGTCAAAATCGACGCCATCTTCACCGTCGCGACCGCCTTCACGGCGTGCGCGGCGGCGCTCCTCGCGGTCCCGGCGGGCCAGGATCGGGGACGGCTCCTCGTCGAGTTCCTCAACGCGGATGGTCTTGAAGCGCATGATGTCTTCGTTGATGCGCAGGCGCCGCTCAAGCTCGTGCACGGCCGGGGCCGGGGCGTCGATATTGATCAGGGCGTAGTGGCCCTTGCGGTTCTTGCGGATGCGATAGGTCAGATTGCGCAGGCCCCAATACTCGGTCTTGGTGGTCGTGCCGCCCAATTCCTTGATTGTATTGGTGATTTCTTCGACGATCGTGTCGACCTGTTGCGGCGAGATTTCCGGCCGCGCGATAAGCACGTGTTCGTAATAAGCCATATTGTCCTCTTCCATGGACCCGCGGCGCTCGGACCGGGGAAGAACCGGCCAAAACGATGGACCCCGGACGGCGGATGCCTCCGGGGCCGCGGATCGCGAAGGCGCGGAAAATACGCATTTCGGCCCCGGAAGCAAGGGGAGGCCTGTTTCAGACCCGCTGGAATTGGCCAAAGCGCGTGCGGAGACCGTCCGGGCGCTCGCCTCCCCCCTCGAACTGAATCGGCTCGCCGCGGCCGGGGACGAATTCCACCCGAACGGAATCTGGCTGGGTGAAGGGTTCGGCGACCGCTTGCAGCGCGCCCTGGCGGAGGTGGAGGCGCTCGCCCTGCGCCGCGACCTCGATGCGCCCCCAAGCTTCGCTCTCATAGGCCCCGGCATAGGCGGTGCGCGCGCGTGTGAGGGTCCAGGTTCGGGTGGCGCGGTTGGCGCGGTCGGTTGAGATGGCCGCGGCCATGCGATCCCTCCGCGCGGCGACGTTGGCCAAGGCTTCGTCGAACCGCTGCTGTGCGTCGTCGGCGCCTCCAGTGCGGTCGTAGATGTAATTGGCGATGGCGTCGGTCAGACCTCCGCCTTGGTCGCTATTGACGAACGCCGCCACGCCCACCCCGCGGGCGGGGCTGAAGGAGACGTGGGCGCGGAAACCGGCGAAACCGCCGAAATGGTGCACGAGGCGATCCTCGCGATAGGGGCCAAGATACCAGCCCAGGCCGTACGCCTCGCGAACATAACCTTCGAATTCCGACCCGACTTGCGCATGCGGCTGCTGCACGGCGGCGATCACCTCTGGCGCGACCACTTGCCTGCGCCCCACGCGTCCGCGCTCGACCATGAGTTCGAGCCAACGCAACGCGTCTTCGGCGCTCATGATGATTCCGCCGGCGGATTGCATGGTTTCGTCGGTTTTTTCGAGATAGGCGCGTTGCGCCGCCCCCTCTGGAGTGAGGGTGTGCGGTTTGGCGACTGACCAATCGGCGGCGCGCGACATCCGCGCGCTGGCGCGGGCCATGCCGGCGGGTGCGAAAATCTCGCGCTCCAGCAGATCTTGCCAGGCTAAACCAAGCCCGCGATCGGTCAGCACGGTGGCGATGTTGTAGCCTTCGTTGGTGTAATCGAAGCGCCCACGCGGCGCCTCGTCATTGGTTTCGCTGTACGCAAGCAAGCGCCAGAGCGTTTCGGGATCGTGCTGGCCGGTGAACGCGAGCCGATATCCGATCGGCCCGTTTTCTACGCCGCCGGTGTGCGAGAGGAGATCGCGAAACCGCGTCTGGTCCGCTTGAATTGCAGCGGGGAACGGCGCCGTCGGCGCGTAGGCCGCGAGTGTCGCATCGAGGTCGAACGCGCGACGGTGATGCAAATTGGCGAGCGCCAGTGCGGTCAGCGGTTTGGTGGAAGAGGCGATATAGAATGCGGTCGCTGTGCTGGCGCGTTCGCCCGTGCCGATATCGGTGACGCCAACACCGCGGACAAATGCGCCTTCGCGTGTGTAGACGGCAAGCGCGAGGCCGGGCGCGGCGTTGAGCGCCATGGCGCGGGCGATGGCGACGTCGAGGTCGGCGGCGAGGGCGAAGTCACGCCGTGGCGCGGTGGCGCAGCTGACGAGGCCGGTAGCGGCCGCAGCGGTGAGAAAGGCGCGTCGGTTCATGGTCAAGCTCCGTAATCGGCGTGACGCTATGTCGATGCGCGTGGCGCGTCTTGGACGCTTTTAACATGCCGCCGCGAGCAGTGCGCGTTGTTGGCGCGGCGTGCGCCCGATCACGCGGCGAAACACGCGACTCATATGACTCTGATCGTAGAAGCCGGCGCTGAGCGCTATCTCGCTTAGCGCCAAGGGGGATTCTGCAAGCGACGATAACGCGCGCCGGACGCTCTGAGCTTGCGCATATTCGGTGATGGATTGGCCGTAGCATTGTCGGAATAAGCGTGAGGCGTGCGCGGGATGAGCGCCGGCTTCGTGCGCGCGCTGCGATACGGATATGTCCGCGAGACGCCGTTCCTCAAGCTCCAGCTTCAGGCTTTTCATCCAAGCTGGCGGCGTCATGCGTCTCGTGTCGTCGTCGAGGCACGCGCTCACCAGGTCGACGCCAGCCGCGCTTGCGCCTTCAAGGTCGCCTTCGAGCGCCGCGCTTAGGAATGCGTTGGCGTGGCGAAGCGCGAAGCCGTCGGTGCGACGCCGCCACAAATCCGTCGCGCCCGGGGCGTCAAACGGGTCGAGGGTCAAGAATTCGAGTGCGACGAGCGTGGCGCCTGCTTCACCGAATTCGTCCTCATGGAAGGCGCGCTGCGATTTGACCAGGACATCGCCGGGCCGCATCGCGATCGCGCCGGCGCGGTTCTCCTCGCGGTAGCCGCCCCGGACGACGAAGCTCACGCGTGAGAACGCGTCCGCATGGCGACCATGACGTTCGCCGGGCGGGTAGCTGCAGACCGACACCGCCAGTTGCGGCGATGAGAAGAGCGCGCGCTTCATGTTCATGAGATGCCCGGAAATCCGTTTCGGATGCGACCGGGGTGCGTATGGTCCATAATGCGCGTCTGAGCGGTGTTGGGGCGGCGTACAAAGATGATGTTGCAGCGGAATGGGGAGCGGCTGATGCGTGCGATAGTGGCCGTTTGCGCGGTCTTGGCGCTTTGCGGGGCGACGGCGGCGTGGGCGCAAACCGCGCACGATGGGACGCGGACGGTTGATCCAGGAGCCCCGCCACGCCTGCTGTCGCCCACCTGGCTGCAGCGGCCAAGTGCCGAGGATTTCAGTCGTTATGTGCCCGAGGCGGCGCTCGTCGCCGGAGTCAGCGGACGCGTCGTCCTCGACTGCATCGTTGGCGCTGATGGTAGTCTGACCTGCACCGTGGCGAGCCAAGATCCCGAGGGATACGGATTCGGGGACGCTGGACTCTTGGTCGCCCGTCATTTTCGTATGGCTCCCACCGCGGATGACGGCGCCCCGACCGAGGGTGGCCGAGTTCGCGTTCCCGTGCGTTTTGTCGTGCCTGAGCGTGGCCCGCCGCCCAATGCATTGTCGGCCACGCCAGAGCGCGGGGATGGCGCGGAATTGATGCTTCGCTATTACCCTGTCGTCGCCGAGCGCGAGGGTGTCGAGGGGCATGCGGTTCTGGAATGCGAGCCGCAATCCGATCAAACGGCGGAATGCAACGTCGTGAGCGAGTCCCCGGCGGGATACGGATTTGGCCATTCGGCCTTGCTGATTTCGCGGCATTTTCGCGTGCCTGCGCCGACGCGCGGATCACGCGCCGGGGGCGGCAGTTTCCGCCGTACCATTCACTTCACGTTGCCTGAATAGGCGGGGCATAAACGATCGGGTTCATTTCGTCGGAAGGCGACGCGGCGAACATCGGCATCGCTGCTTCAACTCGTGCGCTCAAGCGGGCGTATTGGGGAAGCGATGATGAAGAAGACGACGTTTGGGGCGGCGGCTGCGGGATTCGCCTGGGGCATTTTGCGTCGCCCTTCTTGCCGCACGCGGCTCTCTCAACTAGGTGGCCCAGGGCGTTTGTCAGTTGGCCGCAATGCGATGTTTGGTATCGTTTGGATAGTCGCTGTTGCGCTTTGGCCGTCCTGGCGCACCTGGTTGCTCGGTCTTGGCGGATATGTCTTGGGATCGTTTGCGCTTCATGCGTTTATTGTTCTCCGCCCCGAGTATTCTTGGCCTGTTGATTGGGTTCATTGGTTCCGTTGGATAGGCAGACAAGCGTCCCATTTTCTGATTGCCGGCGCGATTGCCGGGCTGATCGTTTGGGTTCGAAGGCGCAAGGGGCAGTCTTGAAACTTGCCCTAACCAAAAGAGGCGGCTACGCCGCCGCCCCATGAGCATTTCCTTTATCTTCCCCGGCCAGGGGAGCCAGGCGCCCGGCATGGGCAAGTCTCTGCACGACGCGTTCGGCGCGGCGCGCGAAGTATTCCAGGAAGTCGACGAGGCGCTGGGCGAGAAGTTGTCGAAGCTGATCTTCGAAGGCCCGGCCGATGATCTGACGCTGACGGCGAACGCGCAGCCGGCGCTGATGGCGGTGAGCTTGGCGGCGATGCGGGCGCTGGAACGTGAGTTTGGCGTGACGGCTGGTAAAGCCGCCTTCGTGGCTGGGCATTCGCTCGGCGAATATTCCGCGCTCGCGGCGGCGGGTGCGCTGACCGTGACAGACGCAGCGCGTCTGTTGCGGACGCGGGGCAATGCGATGCAGGCGGCCGTGCCGGTCGGCGAGGGCGCTATGGCGGCGTTGATCGGCAAGGTCGATGTGGCGCTGGCCGAAGAGATCGCGGCCAAAGGCGCCGAAGCTGGGCCGTGCGTGGTCGCCAATGACAACAATGTCGGCAATGTCGTGATCTCGGGCTCGAAGGCGGGCATCGATGCGGCGCTGGCGTACGCGAAGGAAAAAGGCGCGCGCGCGATTGCGTTGAACGTCTCGGCGCCGTTTCACTCGCCGCTGATGCAGCCGGCCGCGGACGCGATGGCGGAAGCTTTGGCGGGCGCGTCGATCGCGCCACTCGCGGTGCAATTGGTGGCGAACGTGACGGCGCGTCCGGTGAACGAGCCGACGACGATCCGCAAGCTTCTGGTGGAGCAAGTGACGGGCCGCGTGCGTTGGCGCGAGAGCATCGAGTGGATGGCGACAGAGGGCGGCGTTGCGCGCTTTGTTGAAGTGGGCGCGGGCAAGCAGCTTTCAGGCATGGTGAAACGCAATGCGCCAGACGCGGAAACGCTGGCGCTGAATGAGCCTGGCGATTTGGAAGCGTTCGCGAAGAGCGTTTGATGCGCCAGGTCGCGCTCTTGCGCGGCGTGAACCTGGGCAAGCGCCAGGTGGTCATGGCGGACCTGCGCGCGGTGCTCGAACACGCGGGGTTCGCCAACGTGCGCACGCTGCTGGCGAGCGGCAATGTCGTGCTCGACGCCAAGCTCAAGGGCGCGAAGCTTGAGGCTAAGCTTGAGCAGGTAATTCTCGATGCGCTCGGGCTGACCACAGACGTGCATGTGCGCGACGCGGATCAGCTGGAGGCCATCATCGCGGCCAATCCATTCAAGGCGTTCGGCAAAACCAATCCGAATTTCCTAGTCGTGCATTTCATGCGCGCGCCCGTGAGCGCGGCGGAATTCGAGGTGATGGAGAAGACCAGGGCCCGCGAGGAATGGAGGCAGGGCGAGAACTGCCTCTATATCAAGTTCCCCGATGGGCAGGGGCCGTCGAAGCTCAAGACGCCCAAGCTGGCCACGGCGCGCAATTGGAACACGGTCACCAAACTTGCGGCGGCGGCGTGCGCGGCATAAGGGACCGGCTAGAAGAGGGTTTCATGTTCAATCTTGCAGGCAAAACCGCGCTCGTGACGGGCGCTTCGGGCGGCATTGGCGGGGCGATCGCCAAGGCGTTGGCGCAGCAAGGCGCGAAGGTTGCGCTTTCGGGCACACGCGTGGAGGCGCTGGAGAAGGTGAAGGCCGAGCTTGGCGGCGATCACGTGATCACGCCGTGCAATCTCTCAGATCCGGCCGCGGTCGATGCGCTGATCGGCCAAGCCGAAACGGCGCTCGGGGGGCGCTTGGACATTCTGGTGGCCAATGCGGGCATCACCAAGGACGGCCTGCTGCTGCGCATGAAGGACGAGGATTTCCAGAACGTCTTGAAGATCAATCTGGAGAGCTATTTCCGGCTCTCGCGCGCGGCGCTGAAGAACATGATGAAGAACCGTTGGGGCCGGATCATCGGCATCACCTCGGTTGTGGGCGTCACTGGAAACCCCGGACAGGCGAATTACGCGGCCTCGAAAGCGGGCATGATCGGCTTTACCAAGGCGTTGGCCGCCGAGGTGGCCAGCCGCAACGTCACGGCCAATTGCATCGCGCCGGGCTTCATCAGCTCGCCGATGACGGACGTGCTCAACGACGCGCAAAAATCCGCGCTTTTGGGCAAAATTCCCGCCGGTCGACTGGGGGAGGGCTCTGATGTGGCGGCCGCTGCGGTCTATCTGGCCAGCGACGAGGCCGGCTATATGACCGGCCAGACCCTCCACGTGAATGGCGGCATGGCCATGATCTGAGGCGCCTTCAAGGGCGCCGAAAGAGAGAAAAAGGCTTGCGTGGCGGGCCGCGTGTGGTCAAAAGGCCGCTCACAAGCGTTCTTCGGAACGTGAACAATTATTCAGCCCAATCTTCAAGGCGAGGCGTGCATGTCGGAAGTTTTTGAGCGCGTTAAGGCGATCGTGATCAAGCATCTCGAAGCCCCGCCGGAGAAGGTGGTCGAGAAGGCTTCGTTCATCGATGACCTCGGCGCGGACAGCTTGGACAACGTCGAGCTGGTCATGGCGTTCGAAGAAGAGTTCGGCATCGAGATCCCGGATGATGCGGCTGAGCACATCCAGACGGTCGGCGATGCCGTGAAGTTCATTTCCGAAAAGCAGGGCTAAGGCTCTGAATACGCGCATGCGGCGCGTCGTCATCACAGGGATCGGGCTCGTCACCCCGCTCGCGGCCAATGCGCCGGCGACGTGGGAGCGGCTGATCGCGGGCAAGTCCGGCGCGAACAAGATCGAACACTTCAAGGTGGACGATCTAACGTGCCGGATCGCTTGCATGGTCCCGCGCACGGACGGCCGCGCTGGCGGCGCGGGCGATCCGCATGCGTTCAATCCAGACAACACGCTCTCGCAGAAAGAGCAGCGGCGTATCGAGGACTTCATCCTCTATGCGATCGCGGCGGCTGATGAGGCGGTGGTCGATTCCGGTTGGAAGCCGGATGACGACGAAGCCAAGAACCGAACCGGCGTTTTGATCGGTTCGGGCATTGGCGGTCTCGATGCGATCGGCAACAACGCGCTCATTCTGGAGAAGGATGGGCCGCGTAAGATTTCGCCGTTCTTCATTCCGAGTGCGCTAATTAATCTGGCCTCGGGCCAAGTCTCCATTCGTCACGGGTTCCGTGGACCAAACCACTCGGTGGTGACCGCGTGTGCGACTGGGGCCCACGCGGTCGGCGATGCGGCGCGTTTGATCGTGCATGGCGACGCTGACGTGATGATCGCGGGTGGAGCGGAAGCGGCGGTGTGCCGTCTGGCGATGGCCGGCTTCTGCGCGTTGCGCGCGCTTTCCACCGAATACAACGAAACGCCTGAGAAGGCGTCGCGTCCGTACGATAAGGGCCGCGACGGCTTTGTCATGGGGGAAGGCGCGGGCTGCCTGGTGCTGGAAGAGTACGAGCACGCGAAGGCGCGCGGCGCGAAGATCTACGCCGAAGTGAAAGGCTATGGCCTTTCGGGCGACGCCTATCATATCACGGCGCCCGCCGAGGATGGCGATGGCGGCTTCCGTGCGATGACGGCTGCATTGAAAGACGCCGGCATGAACGCCGCTGACATCGATTACGTCAACGCGCATGGCACCTCGACCCCGCTGGGCGACGAGATTGAGCTGAAGGCGATCGAACGCCTATTTGGCAGCGCCGCGGCCCAGCTCTCGGTATCATCGACCAAGTCGGCGATCGGTCACTTACTCGGCGCGGCCGGCGCCGTGGAGACGATCTTCTGCGCGCTCGCGATCCGTGACGGTGTGATCCCGCCGACGCTGAACCTGGAAAATCCGTCGGTCGAGACCGCCATAGATTTGACGCCGCTGGCGGCGAAGAAAAAGCCTGTGAAGGCGGCGATGTCGAACTCGTTCGGGTTCGGCGGCACCAACGCCGCCGTGATCCTGACCGCGGTGGATTAATGGCACGGGCGCAAGCGCCAAGCCGCAAGGGCGGCTTTACGTCTTTTCTGTTTTGGGCTGCGGTTTTCGTCGTACTCGCGGCGGTGTTCGCGGGCGCTTTTTTCTACAGCGCGATTTCGCGGCCGGGTCCATCCACGCAGGACACCGCGTTCATGGTGGAGCGAGGCGCGAGCGGCGCGTCGATCGCCGCCGATTTGCAGCGCGAAAACCTCATCACCGACCCGCTGCTCTTCCGCATCGCAAACCGCATCTTTGCATCGGGCTCGACGCTGCAGGCGGGCGAGTACCAAATTCCCGCGGGCGCCTCGGTGCGCCAGATCGTCGAGATGATGGCCAGCGGCGACGCGCTCCAGCACGCCATCACCTTCCCAGAGGGCATCACCATCCGCGCGGTGATGAAGATCATCGAAGAAAGCGACGTGCTGACCGGCGATATGCCGGAGACGCCGCCCGAAGGGTCGATCCTGCCGGACACCTATCACGTTCAACGCGGCATGACGCGCGCGGCCTTGCTGCAGCAAATGCGTGACGCGCATGATGCGGCGGTCGCCGAGATTTGGGCTAATCGCGCGCCGAACCTGCCGTTGGCGACGCCAGCCGATCTGGTGAACCTCGCTTCGATCGTCGAGCGCGAGACGGGCATCGCCGAAGAGCGGCCCATGGTGGCGAGCGTGTTCATCAATCGCTTGCGGCGGCCGATGCGGTTGGAAACCGATCCGACGATCATTTACGGCGTGTGCCTGCGTTATCCGGATCGCTGCGTCGACGGCCGGCTTGTGAATGCGCAAGGCCAGCGCCGCACCATTCGCCAAAGCGAGATCGCGCTCGATACGGGCTACAACACGTATCGCATCGATGGATTGCCGCCGACGCCGATTTCGAATCCGGGTCGTGCCGCGCTTGAGGCGACGGCCAACCCCGCCGAAAGCGATGCGCTCTTTTTTGTCGCCGACGGCTCGGGCGGACACATTTTCGCGTCGACGCTGGCGGAGCACAACGCAAACGTTGCGCGCTGGCGCGTGATCGAGGCTGAACGCTTGGCGCAGGAACGCGCCAATTAGAGTTCAAAAGAAAACGCCTCCCGAAGCGGCGGGAGGCGTTGAAGGTGCGGCCGGGTCGGTGGCCGCGGGGCTGTTAGCTCAGACGAGCGCTGTGAGCGCATTGTGAAAGAAGGCGGCGAAGAGCGCGCCGACGAAGAGGCCGGCGAATGCGCCCGACAGAGCGGCTTTGGCGTTGCGTGCGCTGAAGAAGGCGCCGACGCCCGCGCCGATCAGGGCCTCAAGGCCGCCATGGAAAAACAGCGCGGCGCAGATCGCGGCGGCGATAACAAAAAGCGTCAGGTCAAGGGAATAGCCGGTGCGCGCCAGGCGAAGGCGGCGTGGCGATGGTGCGGATGTGGTGGTCGCCAATGTCATGGCTGGCCCCTGTCTGACCCGCGCGCTGGATGCCTGAGTCGCATAAAGGCCGCGTGACACTTGGGCCAAAAATACGCGACAAGAGCCCCCATGACGATTTCAGGCATGACAGGATTCGCCCGCGCCGAGGGCGAGCACGCCGGCCAGCGCTGGATATGGGAAGTGAAGAGCGTCAACGGGCGCGGGCTGGATTTGAAGCTGCGACTTCCGCCGGGGTGGGACGCCCTCGAGCCGGCGGCGCGCGCCGCGGCGAGCGCGAAATTCAAGCGTGGCTCGTTGCAGGCGTCCTTGAATCTGGCGCGGGATTCTTCTGCGGCGGCGCTGCTGAAGGTCGATCTCGCGCTGGTGGAGCGCCTGCTGCAGATCGGCGAGACGTTTGGCGACCGAGTGCGCAAACCGTCCTGGGATGGTCTCTTGGGCGTGCGCGGCGTGGTGCAGACCGAGGACGCGCAGGAGCAGAGCGAGGAAGAACGCGCCGCGTTTGAAGCAGCGTTGCTCGCGGGTTTCCAGGATGCGCTGGCGAAGCTTGCGGAAGCGCGTCAGGCCGAGGGCCGCGCATTGCGCGCTGTGTTCTCCGAGGCGGCGGATCGTATGGAGGCGCTGATCGCGGCGGCGCGGGCGTCTGCTGCGGCGGCGCCGTCGGCGGCGTTGGAGCGGATTAAGCAGCGGCTTGAGTCGCTGTCGCCGGAGGTAAAGCTCGATCCGGGGCGCGTGGCGCAGGAGGCGGCGATCGCGGCGACGCGGGCGGACGTACAGGAAGAATTGGAGCGGCTCGCGGCGCATACGTTGGAGCTGCGGCAATTGTTGACGAAGCCTGAACCAGCAGGGCGTAGGCTCGACTTTCTAAGCCAAGAGCTCACGCGCGAGGCCAACACGCTGTGTTCGAAATCGGCCGATCTCGAACTGACGCGGATCGGGCTCGATTTGAAAACATTGGTCGATCAGATCAAGGAGCAAGCCGCCAATGTTGAATGAGCACGTCGCGCGGCGCGGGTTGATGTTCGTGCTGTCGAGCCCCTCGGGCGCCGGCAAGTCCACCTTGGCGCGGAAGCTTTTGGAGTCGGACGACAACATGTCATTGTCGGTGTCGGCCACGACGCGCGCGCCGCGGCCGAGCGAGGTCGATGGCCGCGAATACAAATTCATGCAGCGTGAAGCGTTCGAGGAAATGGCCGATCGCGGCGAATTTCTCGAACATGCCTTGGTGTTCGGCAATCATTACGGCACGCCGCGCGCGCCCGTCGAAGCGATGCTGATCCAAGGCAAGGACGTGCTGTTCGACGTCGATTGGCAAGGCGCGCGCGCGTTGCGCGCGGCTGAGCCGCAGGACGTGGTCGGCATTTTCATCCTGCCGCCGTCGATGGCGGAACTGGAGCGGCGCTTGCGTGCGCGCGCTGAAGACAGCGAAGAAGTCATCAATTCGCGCATGGCCCGCTCGCTGAACGAGATCAGCCATTGGGAAGAATACGATTACGTGCTGGTGAACACGCTGCTTGAGCAGACGCTGGCGCAAGTGAAGCAAATTCTCGCGGCTGAGCGGCTGAAGCGTAACCGCCAGCTCTGGCTCAAGCTGCATGTGGAGCGGCTGAAGCAGGGGATTTGAACGCTCGGGTCGACAAATCGACCCTTTGGTGCTACTTAGTCATACTATGACGGTGAAGACCTCGATCTCGCTGACGGATGCTCAGGAAGCTTATGCGCGCGGACTGGTCGAACAGGGCCGGTATCCGAGTTTGAGCGCGGTGCTGCAGCAGGGGCTGGAAATGCTCCGCTCCGAGACCGAGGCCAAGGACGCCGAGATCGCGGCGCTGCGCGCGCTGCTCGAAGAGCGCGCCAAGGGCGAGTTCATCTCGATGGAAGAGGGCCGCAAGCAGACCGAGCGGATGATCGCGGAATTCAACGAACGCGATCTCTATGACGACGAGCTATAAACTCGAACGCTCGCCGCAAATCGGGCGGGACCTGCGCGCCATATTGCGGTTCTTGATGCGGAGCAATGTTCAGTTTGGCGAACCGTTTGAGCGGGCTAAGTCACGCGCGGCTGCGCGAGTTCAACGTATAGAAATTGATATGGAAAAGCTCGCGGAGGTCCCACATCAGGGCACGCTCTATCCGCAGCTGATGCCCAGCCTGCGCAGTGTCACCAAGGATCGTGCGATCTTTTATTTCATCGTTGATGACGAGGCGCAGCTGGTGCGCGTGCTCGCCGTGTTTTTCGGCGGGCAGGATCATCAGCGATTGATGTTGCGCCGCTTGCTCGGCGGCGCGTGATCAGCGCGCATAAGTGACGATTTTCACGGTTTCGCCGGCGCGTAGCGGGGTTGCGCTGTCGCGGCCGTTGAGGACGAGGAAGCGCTCCAATTGATAATCGTCGAACGCCATGCGGCGGGCCACGCTTTGAGCTGTGTCACGGGCGCCGACCTGCGCCAGCTCAATACGGCGAGGGCGCAACGCGGCAGCCTCTTGCGTCGTGAGCGTTCGCATGGACCGCAGCATCGGCGTCATCGTCCCGCCGCCGCCGGCTGGCGCGAGCGTGAGGAAGTGATAGGCGCGGTCATTCACGCGGTACGCCGCGACTGAGACATCGACGACTTGGCCCTGCTGCGTTTGCGCGCGTGCGGGGATGGTGACGGTCTCCAGCCCATTCGTCGTGCTGCGTTGCGGTTGGCCGATTTGCGCGGGGGCCTGACCGATCAACTGGCGCAGACGAGCGGCAGCGTAGGCCTCAAGCCCCTCTTGCGGCAGCGCGCCGCCTGAGAATTGCGCACGCGCATTGTTGGGCCCTGAGACCAACACTGCCGTTGTCGTGTTGGTGAGCGTGAAGCCCTGCGGCGCTTCAAACGCGACGCGCATGGTGGGGTGCGCGAAAGTGCGGCCGTTGACGAAGCCCTGTTCGGGGTCGTCGCCGTAGATCATGCCGCTGATGGCTTGCAGATAGGGTTGGGCGCGTTCTGGCGGCACATCGCGCACGGCGCCCGCCGCCTGGGCGCGCCCGGTCGCACGCGTGACGCGATCGGCCGAGAGCGGATGCGTCCGCGCCCACGCCGGGATGGCGCTGGCGGCCTGACGATTGCTGGTGCGCGTGGTGAGTTCATCGTTCAGACCAAGCGAATGCAGCATGTCGGCGGCGGCATAGGCGTTGTAGCCAGTCGCAAGCAGATAGCGGACGCCGAGATCGTCGGCCTCGTATTCCTGGTCGCGTGAGTAATTGAGCGCATAGAGTTGGCCGACTTGGCTCGCGGCCTGCGCGATGTCGCCTGAGCCGGTGAGGATGCCCGCGACGATGGCGCCAAGGCCCGCCATAGTGGCTGTGTTTTGTCGCCGCGCCGAATGGTCGGCCACCACGTGTCCCACTTCGTGGCCAAGCACGGATGCCAGTTCGTCTTCAGAATTCATGATCGCGAGCAGGCCGCGCGTGATGTAAATATAACAACCGGGCACGGCGAAGGCGTTGACGACGTCTGAATTGATCACCGTGAACGTGCATTGCCCGGGAATGCCGGCCGCTGTGGCGATACGGTCGCCGACGCCATTGACATAAGTCCCAAGCGGGCCGTCCACCGCCCCGCCGAATTGGGCGACGATCTGCGGGTGCTGTTGGCCGGCGCGGGCGCGGTCGTTCGCGGTCACAGAGGGAGCGTCCGCGGTGGAGTCGATTGTCGCGCATGCAAGCAGCGGAAGTGAAAGCGCAGCGAGGATCACGCTGCGGATGAGATTGTGCGTACGCGACATGGCGGACCCCTGCGCTGTCAGGCGAAGAATACTAGGCGCGTCCGCGTCGTGGCGAAAGGCGCCGTCCTTCTTTGCAGGCGATTGTCGGGCGCCTGGCCCGTGGTCCGTCCTTGGCGTAGGAGGCCTACATGAAACGTTTGATTTTGGCTCTGGTTTTCGCAAGCGCCGGATGTGGCGCGCCCACGCAAGCGCCGCCCGCCCAACCGCCGACGGTGGAATCCGCGGTGGCGCACACCGCGCCGTCAGGCGCGTACAGCTTAGACAAATCCCACGCGAGCTTGATCGTCCGCCTTAGTCACATGGGTTATTCGCAGTTCACCGCGCGGTTCGAGAGCTGGGATGCAAGGCTCGATTTGGATACCGCCGCGCCCGAAAATTCCTCGATCCACGTGACGATCGATCCGCGCTCGATCGCAGCGGACAATCCACCGCCTGGCTTCATCGACATCATGCGCGGCGCCGATTTTCTCGACGCGGCGCGCTATCCAGAGATCAGTTTTCGCTCAACGCTCTTGGAGCGCACTGGGCCCAATACTGCGCGCGTAACCGGCGAGCTCACGCTGCACGGCGTAACCCGGCCCGTGGCGCTCGATGTGCGGTTTAACGGCGGCTATGCGGGTATGGAACTCGATCCAAACGCGCGCGTGGGTTTCTCGGCGCGCGGTGTGTTCAATCGCTCCGATTTCGGCATGGCGTACGGCATTCCGCCCGAGGGCTCAAACATGGGTGTAGGGGACGCCGTCGAGGTGATTATCGAGACTGAGTTCAGCGGTCCGGCCTGGGCGCCGGCAGAGGGGCCTACGCCGACGCCCTGAGACGCCATGCGTCCGCAAGTCGACGGAATCCGGCTTGATCGATCTCTTCGGCGCGCGCGGTGGGCGCCAGTTGCGCCATGCGTAACAAGTCTTCCGCATCCGGCGTGAGTGATCGCAGTGCTGCACGCAGCATTTTCCGGCGCTGGCCGAAGGCGGCGGCGGTCACGCGCTCCAGCGCATCGAGGTGAGGGTAGGGATCGGCGAGATCGGTAAGGCGCACGATTGCCGAGGCGATCTTCGGCGGCGGCGTGAACGCGCGCGCCGGAACCGTGAATTCGAGCCGGCAATTGCAGCGTGCTTGCGCCAGCACGGCGAGACGTCCGTACGCATCACTGCCGGGCTTGGCGACGATGCGTTGCGCGACTTCCTTCTGGAACATGAGAATCATGTCGCCGCGCCAGGGGCCGGCCTTGAGCCATTTCACCAGCAGCGGCGTGCCGACATTGTAGGGAAGGTTGGAGACGATCGAGGCTCCCTCGTTTGCGGACGAGCCGTCAAGCGCGTCGCGCGAGACGGAGGAAGGCGCGGGCAACGCGCCTCTCCGCGTCGCTTCGTTCAGCACCTGCCCCGCAAGCGGGCGAGCATCAAGTAGCGCAGCCTCGTCCACTTCTAGTGCGTCGCCTTGGACGATGCGTAGGCGCCCTTCGCTCCATTCGATCAGCGGTTCGAGCAAAGGCACAAAGCGTGGATCTTTTTCAATGACGATGAGCGGGTCGGCGCCGGCTTCGAGCAGGGCGCGGGTGAGACCGCCGGGGCCTGGGCCAACTTCGATCACGGGCTTGCCGGCAATCTCGCCAGCGGTTTTGGCGATGCGGCGGGTGATATTGAGGTCGAGCAAGAAGTGCTGGCCGAGACCCTTATTGGCCCAGAGTCCATGCGCCTCGAGTTCGTCGCGCAATGTCGGCAGATCGTCCGCGTTCATGCTTCAGCGCGGCGTTCGGCCATTTGCCAGGCCATGCGGAGGGCGGCGCGGAAGCTGTCGGCGCGCGCAACGCCTTTGCCGGCAATGTCGAAGCCGGTGCCGTGATCTGGCGAGGTGCGGATGATAGGCAAGCCGAGCGAGATGTTCACGCCGTCCCAGAAGTGCAGCGTTTTGATCGGGATAAGACCCTGGTCGTGAAAGAGCGCAATCGCGGCGTCGTAGGTCTTGCGCGCCTCTTCGTGGAAGAGCGCGTCGGCTGAGCGGGCGTTCGTGATGTCGATGCCTTCGCCGCGAAGCTGCTCGGCGGCTGGATTGACGATCTCGACCTCTTCGCGGCCGATATGCCCGTCCTCACCGGCATGTGGATTGAGACCGCAAAGCGCGATGCGCGGATTGGCGACGCCAAAATCGCGACGCAACGCCTCGGCCACCACGCGCGCCGTGTGAAGCACGCGGTCGCGCGTGAGCGCTGCAGGCACGTCTTTCAGGGGTGTATGGATCGTCGCCAGCGCCACTTTGAGTGCGCCGCCCGCGAGCATCATCACGGGGCCGCGCGTATGTGGCCACGCATCGTTTGCCGTGAGATGGGCAATGAACTCCGTGTGGCCGGGAAAGCCGAAATCCGCCGTGTGCAGCACCGACTTGGCGATGGGCAATGTCACAAGGCCGCTTGCCGCCCCGTCGTGCACCGCCGCGACGCCGCGCGCGATCGCGGCGATCGTGGCGCCGGCGTTGACGGGATCGGGTTCGCCAGGCGTCTCCTCGATCGCGAGCGGGGTTTGCAGCACGCAAAACGCGTCGCCCGCATCAGCTTCGGCGGCGTTGGCGATCACGCGCAGATTGGGCTGGGGCAGGCCGAGGCGGGCGCCCGCGCGCTGAAAGGCGTCAGCATCGCCGACCAAGAAGAAGGGTGGCGCGCCTTGGCGATCCGCCCAGACTTGCGCGGCCAGTTCGAGGCCGATCCCGGCGGGATCGCCCATCGAAACGGCGAGCGGCTTCATGGCATTATTGACGCGTGATAATCGTCGCTTCGCGGCGCAGATTGCGCAGGTAGCGATCGGAGAGCATGGCGAGTTCTTGCTCGCGCAGGCGACCAGCGATTTCATCGCGGCTCGGCAGACCGTCGCCGCCCGTCTCGCGTGCGCATACCACGATAATGTTGATCTGGTCGCCATCGATCACGATCGGCGTCGCGCGGCCCGAGGCTATGCCGGTAATGCGGTCGCGGATGGCCGGCGAAAGCTCGGATTCTTGTGTCTGGCCTAGGTCCAACACGCTCGCGCCGTCGATGTTCGCGACTTCACGATCCAGGTTGCCGCAGCCATCCACGCGCCGCTGCACGCGCTCAAGCGCATTGCGGCGCGCCGCAGGAGCGACGATCTGGCGAAGCGAGGCGATAGTCGTGGCGCCGGTCGGGGCGCCCGCGCGGCGATCGCGCATAGCGATGATGTAAACTCCGTTGCTCGTGCGGACGGGCAGCGAGACTTGCCCTGGCTGCAGACGCTCGGCGATCGGTTGCAATTCCGGCGCAAGTTCGGGCGCGGCGATCCAGCCGATGTCGCCGCCGGCGGCCGCGGACGGGGCCTGCGAGAATTGGCGCGCGACCATCGGGAACGGCGCGCCGCGCTGCATCTGCTCAAGCAAACGCATGCCGCCTTGTTCCATCTCGGCGAATTCCTGCTCGGTTTCGGCGGGCAGGAAGATCTCGGAGATCTGATATTGCGGCCGTGTGGCGTTGGCGGCGATCCGCTGCTGCGTCTCGGCAATCTCAACTTCGGACACGCGCACGCGCGAGCCGTACATGCCGGAGATCAGCCGCTGCCACGCGATGTCTGCCTCGATCTGGCTGCGCAGCGTCGAGATGGAGACGCCGGCGCGAGCAAGCTGTGCTGCAAATTGTTCAGGCGTCGTCTCGTTCTGACTGGCGAGGTCGGCGATGCGGCGGTCGATCTGCGCCGGTTCGATCCTAATCTCGAAACGGCCTGCCTCTTCAATCTGCAGACGCTCATCGACCAAGTCGCGGAGGGCCTGCGCGCGGGCGCGTTGCTGCAGCTCGGGCGTGGCCTGCATGCCAGCGGAAATCAGCAGCAAGGTCGCGCGCTGGCGAACGTCGAAGGTGGATATGACCTGATCGTTGACGATCGCGGCGACACCTTCGGCGTTTTGCGCCGTCGCCGGGCCGGTCGCGCAAAGCGCCGCGGCCAAAGCCGCCGCGGCGGATACGTGCTTCCAGTTCATACTCATTCAGCTCCGCTCAGCTCCCGCCGAATACGCCCAGAGAGCGCAATCCGATCCGGATCTGCAGGCCCTCGTCAGGGCCGATGGTCCCGCGCTGCGTCTCGGTGCGGGTATAGGAAATTTCGAAGAACGTGCAGTCGTCCTCGTAAATGGCGCGGATGTCCTGACGCAGATTTATGTCTGAATCTAGGTCGCGGGTCAGGCCGGCCTGCAGACGCCAGCCGCGGGCCAGATCCATGCCCGCCAGGGCGGTAAGTTCACGGTTCGGGTCGTCCGGATCGAGCAGCAGCTCTTCGTCGGTTTCATAAAACCGGATTTGGCCATGAAACCGGCCCACGGCGCCGCGCACCCGCGCATCGATGCGTTGCACCTCCAGCGAATCCTGATCGAGTCGAACCCGGCCCTCGGCGCCGAAATTCCGGCCGAGATCAATTTGGCCGGCGGCGACCCAATCCGAGGTTTCGCCTGCCAGGTTATTCCTTTCAGTGAAACCGTCGGCCTGTTCTTCGCGCCAGCGGCGTCCGAAGATGAGCGAGGCGCTTTCGCCAGTATGTGCGCGCGCCGTGGCGCGCAGACCGACGCTGACGCGCGGGCCAGGTTCCCAGAGATCGTAGTTCGGCGCGGCGTTCGGGCGGAACAGATTTGAATCGTCGAGTTCGAACGCCAAGCTGTCTTCGTTGACGACGCGGTCGTCTTCGGCCGCGTCGGTCGCGACAGCGCCCATCACCACCGGCTCGACAATCATGTCGAAGCGCTCGCCCGGTCGCATGAAGGGCCAGCTGATTTCAGCGCCGGCGAGGCCGAGGCCGCGGGTGAAAGTCTCGTATTCCTCTTCGGTAGTCTCGACCGAGAACACGTCGCCGCGCACCTGCGCGAACGGACTGAACACCATGCCGGGGCCGAAGATGGCGTCCCGACGCCAAGTGGCGGTGAGCGACATGCGCCCGTCATTGCCCTGGAAGGGGCCAACGCCGTCGTCGTTGCGGCGCAGGGCCGCGAGGTTCGCCTGCAAACGCACTTGGCCGTCGAACAACGGCTCCTGCAACACTTGCTCGGTTTGCGCGAACGGCAGGATCAGCGGCAGCAATTCCGAGGTGTCTTCTTCACGCAGGCCCTGGAAGTTCACGAACGCGACGGAGCTATAGGAATTCTCGTCCTGGCCGATCGCGTAGATTTGTGAAATCAGGCGCGTGTCGCGGCCGATATAAGGACCACGGCGCTCACCGGCGCCATCCACATCATAGCGGCGCAGATATTGGTCGTCGTAAGCGCTTTCGACGCCGAACCCCCAAATCCAATCCTCGTTGATGTCGAAGCGGCCTTGGGCAAAGACGCTGTAACGGAACAATTCCTCGTCGAAGCGTTCGCCATCGCTGTCGAACAATTGTTCGTTGGTGAAAGTGGTGTCGATCGAGAGTTCGCCCGACCAGAAGCGCTTGCGATAATCCAGGCCAATCAGCGGATTGACGTTGCCATGCAGGCGCAGCGATGCGGTCAAATCCTGCGACGGCGAGATCGCCCAATAATAGGGCTGCGCGTAGAAGGTGCCGAGGCGACGGTTGCGCCCGATATTCGGCGGCAGGAAGCCCGACGCGCGGCCGACGCTGGGATCGGGGTGGGCGATGAACGGCAGATAAAGCACCGGCACGCCCACGACTTCGAGCACGGCGCCTTGATACGAGATTGTACGCGTCTCGCGATCCTGCACGGCGCGGCGCGCACGCAAGCTCCACGTCGGCGGTTGGTCGCCAGTCTCGCAGACCGGACAGCTTGTATAGATGACGTGCTGTAGCTCGCTGGAATCCTCACCGCGACGGATCGCGGCGCGAGCAGCGAGTGTGCTGGAATCGCCGAGGCGCGCGCGCAATTCGCTGGCGGCGCCGACATTCATGGCTTCGTCGGCTTCGACCGCGTCCGCATAGGTCGTGGAACCGTCTTCGAGGACGATCTGCACGTTGCCGATGGCGCGGATTACCCCGGTCTCAAGATTGTAGACGAGTTGGTCGGCGCGCATCGTGCGGCCTTGGTAGCGCACCTGGACATCGCCCTGCGCCGTGACGGTGCCGGCGGCCTCGTCATTGATGACTTCGTCGGCTTCAAGCAGGACATTTTCGCTGGGCGCGGCGGTGACCGGCTCCGCGGCGGGCGTCTGGGCGATCGCGACGGTGCTCACGCTCATGGCGAGCGCGGCCGCAAGAGCGGCGACGCCAAATGGCGCGCGCTCGGCCTGACGATCGGCCATCTCCCCCGAACGGCGCATCCGCATCCCTCTAGTGCGACTCCCCAACCTACCTAGCCGGCCCCGCCACGGGGCGTCCAGCGCCGGACGCCGCCCGGGCGAACCGTTTCGCCAGTGTGTGGCGCCTTAGCCGTCCTCCATGAAGGCGATCATGGCCAGGGCCACGAACATGCCCGCCAACGGCGGGCTCCAAGCAGCCACGGCGGCAGGGACGGTCTGGCTTATGGCGAACGCCCCGGCGAGCTGCCCGTAAAAGAACAGGAAAAGGCCGATGGCGACGCCCGCCGCCCCCCAGCGGGCCAGATTTCCAAGGCGTTGCAATTGAAGCGAGAAGGCGGCCCCGAGCCCCGCCATAACCGCCAACAGCAGTGGATAAGCGAGCAGGCTCTGCCATTTTAGTTCGTAGCGCGTGGGGGCAAAGCCCGCCGAGCGCGCCTCGTGGATGAAGCCGGGCAGCGACCAGAAGGACAGTGTCGCGGGCGTAACGAAGCGGTTGATCAGCTCCGTCGCGTCGAGCGTCGTCGGAATGGCGAGGTGCTCCTGGCGGGTCGGACGATTGCCGGGCGTGGCTTCGAGCAGATTGGTCAATTGCCAAAAGCCGGGTCTGAGTTCGGCCTGTTCGGCGCGAATGCGCCGGGTGAAGCGCAGCGCCTCGTTGCGCGTTTCGAAGAACATGAAGGTTGCGCCCTGCAGCACGGTGCCGCTGGAATCGACGCCGTCGGCATGGATGACGACTTGTCCGTCCGGGTCGCCCTGGCGAATCCAAACGCCATTGCGTCCCGCTTCAGCGCCCTCAACCGCCATGGCCGCATCGCGGCCAGATTCGAATTGCGCGTAAAAGTGCGCGCCAAGCGGGTTGAGCGCGGTGATGGCGAACAGGCCGAGCACGGCGCCGACCAACGCCGCCGGGGTCAGGAAGCGCCACGCGGAAATGCCGGCGGCGCGCATCGCCACCAATTCGCTCGAGCGATTGAGACCGATAATGGCGACCATAGTGCCGGCGAGTACGACGAAGGGCAGCGTCTGCTCGATCAGCATAGGCGTCTTCAGCAAGGTGAGCCGCAGTGCGCCCAACAGGCTGAGTTCGGTGCGGTCGCCGACCGTGCGCATCTGCTCGACCATGTCGATCAGAAGGATGGCGGCCAGCACGGCCGACATGACGATCAACACGCCGACGAAGATACGCCCGATCACATAACGGCCGAGCTTGGAGAGTAAGAACCTCATGCCGCCTCTCCCGCGAGCACGGACGGGCCAACCGAGTGGCGCTTTTTGCGCGGGCTCTTGCCGGTGAGCATGGCGCTGGCGATCAGGATGACGATGATCGGCAGCGCATATTGCAGCGCGTTCAACGACGGCTCGTCGGTCGCTGCCGATTGCAGCCCCACCGAGAGCAGTCGGACGACAAGCGCGATCACCGAGGCGATGATGATGCGCCGCCCATAGCCGCCGCGCTGGAATTCGCCCAGCAGAACCCCCGCGAGCGCAATGAAGGCCATTGCGATATTGAGCAGCGGCGTCGCCAAACGCGCGTGCCCTTCGGCCAGGAATTCGTCGACATTGTCTTGGTCGTAGTGCGCCGTCTTGTCTGGAAAAAAGAGGTCATAGAGCGAGCGATCCGAGGGCTTTAGGAAGAAGAGCTCGGGCTCTTCCAGCGTCGCGCCCATTTGCAGGACATAGCGGTCGAAATCGAGCACATCGACTGCGCCATCTTCTGTTTGGCGTTGCACCTGGCCGTCGCGAAGCACCATCGCCGGGCGGCCCTCGATCGTCACGATCGCGCCCGCGCGGGCTGTGTAGGTGATCGGCAGGTCCTGACGCGCATCATTGATCAGGACATCGCGCAATTCGCCGCTGCCGCCGCGTTCGCGGGCGTAGAGTGTGAGGTCTTCAGTCGGGTAGGTGAAGGCGCCTTCTTCAATCAGGCTCGACGCGATGTCGGTGCGCAGATCGTAAAGCACTTCGCGCCGCTCAGTGAAGGACGCGGGTTGAATGACAACATTGATGGCCAGATGCACGAGCGCGGCCAGCACGGCGAGCTGAATGATCGGGCGCGCGATGCGCTGGCGTGAAACGCCCGCGCCGTACATGACGGCGATCTCGCTATCGCTCTGCATCCGGTTGAGCGCGTATACGACGGCGATGAATACCGCCATCGGCAGGATCAGCGAGATGAGTTGCGGTAGAGCCAGGACCACGACCCAAGCGAAGGCTAGGCCTGCGCGGCGGTTGGTGACGATGATGTCGAGCTGGTTCAGGCCCTGGGTCAGAATGGCGATCGCCGCCAGCGCGCCAAGGATAGCGAGCAGCGGGCCGAGGGCTTGGCGGAAAACATAGGCCGAGAAGGTGTTCATGCCGCTCCCTGGGGTCGGGCTGCCTAAACTGGCCGCGCCCGCCTCATATCGCTTCCCTAGCCGCGCCGGTCAGCTTTTCAATTGCTTCGGGCATGGCTACCACTGCGCCGACCGAGGTTGAAGCGGGCCTGTGGGCTCCTCGACCCCCGACATCTTCCCCAGGGGACTTTATGGACATCCGATTTGTGACCGCCGGGAGCGGCGAGGTTGTGGCGGTTATGGCGACCGAGGGCGGCGAGCTCTTGGCGGCCGGCAAGGCGCTCGATAGCGCCAGCGGCGGTCGTATCGTAAAAGCAATGAAGGCGGCGGGCTTCAAGGGCGGCGCAGGCCAGATTGTCGAGGTGCTGGCCCCAGACGGCGTGGATTTCCAGCGGGTGCTGGTGATCGGTTTGGGCAAGCCGGAAGCGGCGGACGGCATGGGCGTGGAGCGCTGGGCCGGCCACGCCGTGAAGCGGACGCTGACGGCGGTGGAGAAATTGGTGTTGCAGCCCGACGCACTGCCGGGCGTGGCGATCGCGGAGGCCGGCGCGCATGCCGCGATGGGCGCGCGTCTCGCCTCCTATCGATTTGACACCTATCGCACCAAGCTGAAGCCGGAACAGAAGCCGACCTTGAAGGCGGTTGAGGTTGTGCTGGAACACACCGCCGCCGCGAAGGCGCGCGCGGAAGTGGATGCGGCGATCGTGGAAGGCGTGTTCTTCGCGCGCGATCTCGTGAGCGAGCCGCCGAACGTGCTGTATCCGGAGAGCTTCGCCGAACGCCTGCGCGATCTGGAGACCATTGGCGTCGAGGTCGAAATCCTTGAACCGGCGGCGATGGAAAAGTTGGGCATGGGCGCGCTTTTGGGCGTGGCGCAGGGTTCGGCGCGTCCCGCGCGTCTGGTGGCGATGAAGTGGAACGGCTCTTCGGTGAAGAAGCAGAAGCCGTTCGCGATCGTCGGCAAGGGCGTGACCTTCGATACCGGCGGCATTTCGCTGAAGCCGGGCGCTGGTATGGACGAAATGAAGGGCGACATGGGCGGCGCCGCCGCTGTTGCGGGCGCGATGAAGGCGATCGCGCTGCGCAAGGCGAAGGCGAATGTCGTCGGCATCGTCGCGCTGGTGGAAAACATGCCGGGCCCGAACGCGATGCGTCCCGGCGACATTGTGAACACGATGTCGGGCCAGACCATCGAAGTGCTGAATACGGACGCCGAAGGCCGGCTCATTTTGTCGGACGCGGTTTGGTACGCACAGGATAAGTATGAGCCGGTGGCGTTGGTTGATCTGGCGACGCTGACGGGCGCGGTGATCGTGGCGCTGGGCCATGAGCATGCGGGCATGTGCGCGAACGATGAAGACTTGGCGCACGCGATCACGAACGCGGCGAATGCGGAGGGCGAGCCTGTGTGGCGCCTGCCGCTCAGTGCTGCGTACGACAAGCTGATCGACACGCCGAACGCTGACATGAAGAACATCGCCGGCAAGCCCGTGGCAGGCTCAATCATCGGCGCGCAATTCATTAAGCGCTTCATCAAAGACGACACCCCCTGGGCGCATTTGGACATCGCCGGCACGGCCTGGAAGCCAGGCCCCTACGAAGATCCGCTCTCCCCCGCATGGGCGACGGGGTATGGCGTGCGTTTGCTGAATCGTTTGATTGCGAACAAATACGAGGACTGATGGCTGAACTTTGGTTCTACCATCTCGAGCGCTCGGAGCTTTCGCGAGCGTTGCCGCCACTGTTGGAGAAATCCCTCCAACGCGGCTGGCGGGCGCTGGTGCGCGGCGGCTCGCCGGAGCGGCTCGATGAACTCGATGCGGTGCTGTGGACGTATCGCGATGACAGCTTCTTGCCGCACGCGCGCGAAGGCGATCCGAGACGCCAGCCGGTATGGCTGACAAGCGAGGGCGGCAATCCGAACGGCGCGCAGGTCTTGTTCCTGCTTGACGGCGCCGAGCCTGGCGATCTCTCCGGCTTCGAGCGCGCCTGCCTCATGTTCGACGGGCGCGACGAGGCTGCCTTGGAATTGGCCAGATCGCGCTGGAAGCAGGCCAAAGCAGACGGAATCGTCGCTTCGTATTGGCGCGAAAGCGCGGGCGGCAAATGGGAGAAGCAGGCATGATGCGTTTGATGATCGCGGGTTTGGTGCTGTTGGCGGCGGCCTGTACGTCGCAACCGCAGACCTATCGCGATCTCGAGCGCATCGCCAACGAGCAGCAGCGCGAAGCGATCAGTCGCCCGCCGCCAGATACGTGTCAGATGGCGACGCACCGCAATCTGATCGGTCGCGAAGGCGCATCGATCGACCGCAGTACGCTGCCGGCGAATGCGCGCGTGATCTGCCACAATTGCCCCGTGACGCTGGATTACAGCGCCGACCGGCTCAATGTTCAGCTTGGGGCGGACGGAAAAGTCGCGAGCCTGCGCTGCGGCTGAGCGACAAGAGGAGGAACAAACATGCGTATGATGATCATCTCGGCCTTGGCTGTGCTTGCGCTGGCCGCGTGCGGCCAAACCGCGGAACCGCCTCCGCCCGCGCCGGAACCGGAAACGCCGGTCGTCGCCGCGCCAACGAATGCCGAGGAAGCCACCGCGCAAGATACGTGCGGCGCCTCGCAATATGCGTCGATGGTCGGCACGCAGATCGCAGCCGCGACCTTCCCGGAAGGCGTGCGCACCATCGCGCCGGACACGGTCGTCACGCAGGATTTCCGCGCCGATCGCCTGAATGTGCTCGTCGACGCGAACGGCGTGATCACCGGCTTCCAATGCTATTGATGAAGCGGGCGTTGCTGACTTGTCTCGTGGCGCTTGCCGCGTGCGCGGCGCAGGACCGTCCTGCGCCGCAAGCCAGCGCGCCGCAGAACGCCGAAGAAGCGACGCGGGCCGATCTCTGCGGCGCGACGCGTTTCATTGGTCTGATCGGCGTGCCTGCCGATCAGATCGACCGCACCGCCTTGCCGGCCGGCGCCCGGGTGCTGACGCCTGATATGATGGTGACCGCCGATTTCAGGGGCGATCGGCTCAACATCATCGTCGGAACGGACGGCAAAGTGGGCTCGCTCCGTTGCTTTTGAGGCGAGCTTCTCGCGCCTAAAGCTAGAATTCCGCGAAGCATTTCTGACGCACTTGGCGGAGCCGGGGGCTGCGGCTATAGACCCCGCTCCAATTTCCTTCCCCGGAGTCTTGAGACAATGCCCGCCGAACGCACGCTTTCCATCATCAAGCCGGACGCGACCAAGCGTAACCTGACGGGCGCCGTGAATGCGGTGATCGAGAAGGCCGGTCTGCGCATCGTCGCGCAAAAGCGCATCTGGTTGTCGGAAGGCCAAGCCGAAGGCTTCTACGCCGTCCACAAAGAGCGCCCGTTTTTCAAGGACCTCGTCAGCTTCATGATCTCGGGCCCGGTCGTCGTCCAAGTGCTCGAAGGCGAGAACGCTGTCGCCAAATATCGTGACGTGATGGGCGCCACGAACCCGGCCAACGCCGCCGAAGGCACGATCCGCAAGCTGTTCGCGGAATCGATCGAAGCCAACACCGTGCACGGCTCGGACAGCCTTGAGAACGCCGAGCGCGAGATCGCGTTTTTCTTCAACGATCAAGAGATCGTTGGCTGAGCTAATCGGCTAAGCTGAAAAATAAAAAGGCGGGTAGCGATCGCGCTGCCCGCCTTTTCTTATTTCTTCTTCTTGTCGAAGCCGGGGTTCGGCTTCACGGGCTTGGCGTCCGCACCGCCGGCTTGGGCCGGGCCCTTTTGCGTTGTGCCGGTCTGCTTCGGCGCTGGGCCGCCGCCTTGCTTTTGAGGCATGAGACACTCCTTGAAGAATTCCCCGCGTGTCGAGCTTAGGCGCTCTTCCAGGGAAAGCTAGCGCGGCTATTTCCGCGCGATGATCTCCAGCACGAGCGGCGTCACCATCAACGTGCCCGGCTGTTGCGAGACGCGATCGAACTCATCGCGCATGTCCTTGGCCATTTGCGGGGTGATGCGGTTGAGTTCGAGCAGGCGGTCGATGTGGATTTCGAAAAAGCCGATCGGCCAGCGCCACACATTGTCGCCCTTGGAGACGACATCGACGTAGGGCTTCAGGCTTTCGACTTTGACGCCCATTTCATCGAGCCATGCCGGCAGGTGGCGGGCGATGTCGGGCTCGCCGCCGGAGGCGCGCCAATTGGCAGAAACCTCGTCCACGAATTTCTCGAAGTTCGGCGCCGGCGGCGCAAGCTTCCAGGTCTGGTAATCGATGTATTCGTGGAAGACGAGCGCGCCGCCGGGACGGACGCTGTCGACGAGCTTCTTCAGCGCCGCCTTTGGATCGGGCAGAAACGCGAAAATCCAGCGCGCCCATGCGGCGTCGACTTTCTTCGCCGGGATCGCATCGGTGACGACGTCGATCTCGTGCGCTTTCACTTGGGAGAAGCCGCGCGCCTTGGCTTGCGCTTCCAGCGTATCAAGAAAGCGCCGCGAGCGTTCGAGCGCGTGCACCTCGCCGGTGGGGCCGACGATCTCGGCCAGGTCCATCGTGGCGAAGCCCGGCCCTGCGCCAAAGTCGATAACCTTACAGCCGTCGCCGATGCGCGCGCGCTGCCACGCATCGAGCGCGCGCGGGCGCCAAACCCGGTGCTGGTAGCCAAGCCGGTAGATTTCGTCGTCATGCGTGCCAAGCACGTAATCGCGTTCCGCCATGGGGCGTCTCCTTTGGTGGAGATATAGGCCGCGACGGCGCGAACGTCCCGCCGAAAACGGACTTAGACGCGATTGAGGATGGCGTCGTAGACGACCGCCCGTTCCGCACTGAAGAAGCGCAGTTGGAGCGCATCTCTGTTCAGATTGCAGCTCGCGAACCCTGGTTGCGCGAGCGCGAAGCGCGATTCCGGCACGGGGTGGACATCACGCGATTCCGATCCGGAACCCGAGCAAATATAATCCACGCCGTTCGCGTGCAGATGCTCAAGGTCATGATCATGGCCGTTGAAATACGCCTGCACGCCATAGCGCTCCAGCAAGGGGCGCACATGGTGCGCCAGCGTCGCCGAAGCGCCGTGCCGGCCGCTGGAGAGGATCGGGTGATGGCCGACGACAATCTTCCAATCCGAGGTGCAAGACGCGAGCACACGTTCGAGCCACATCAGCTGATCGCGCGCGCCGAGATCGGCCTGCGGCACAGCACTGCGGACGCCGCTGAGCATCGTGATCGGCGTGGTGTCGAGGAAGAAGAAGGTGGCGCGAGCGCCATCGGGCAGGCTCATGTCCTCGCGAAAGTAGCGCGCGGGCATGCGCCAACGGCTGCTCTCGCGCGAGTAGGCGACTTCGGCGCCGGGTGAGCCCTCGTAATCGTGGTTGCCGAGCACTGAATACCACGGCGTTTGCAGCGACGGGGCGTTGTACACACTCTCGAAGGTGTCGCGCCAACGCGGGTCGCCGACAGACTCAACGCCGCCATGATAAAAATTGTCGCCGGTGGAAATGACGAAGGCGCTGTGGTCGCGCGCGGCGACCTCGCCCATCGCCTCGGCGACGGCGCGTTGGACGCCCGCGTTCGGGTCGCCCCAATCGCCGACGATCAGAAATGGGAGACCTGCTGCATCGGCGTGCGCGGTGCGCGGCCACAGCAGCGCACCGCTGGCGCCGGCGCTGGCTAGAAGGAAGTTGCGACGCGATAGGCTCATGGCACGCTCCGAAATCGCGCAGCCATTTGTTCCGTATTCGCGGCGTTTTTGTGGGCCTTAGCTGCGAGTGCGAGCGAGTTGCGCGAGGCAGCGCGGGTAGAGGTCATGTTCGAGCGTAAGCACACGATCCGCCAGCGTCTCGGGCGTGTCGCCCGGCAGGATCGGCATGCGGGCTTGGCCGAGGATTTCGCCGGAATCGACCTCTTCGACCACCATGTGCACTGTGCAGCCGTGTTCGCTCTCCCCTGCGTCGAGGGCGCGTTGGTGCGTTTTCACGCCGGGGAATTTCGGCAGCAGCGAAGGGTGGATGTTGACGAGGCGACCCGCCCAGGCGCGCACGAAGAAGGGCGTCAGCACGCGCATGAAGCCGGCGAGGGCGACGATCTCGATGTTGCGTTGCACGAGCAGCGCGTCGAGATCGCGCTCGAAGGCTTCGCGGTTCGGGCCATAGGGCTTGTGATCGAGCGCGATGGCCTCAACCCCCGCCGCGCGCGCACGATCAAGGCCGGCGGCGCTGGGGACATTGGAGACGACGAGCGCGATCTCGTAAGCGTCTTGCTCGGCGTCGAGCAGCGCCTGCAGATTGCTGCCTCTGCCAGAGATCAGAACAGCGACGCGCTTGCGCATCACGCGGCTTTCAGCACGCCGATCTTGAACGCTTGTTCGCCTGCGGCGTGCAGCTGCGCGACGACGTCGTCCGCCTGCGCGGGATCGACGATCAGCACCATGCCGATGCCGAGATTGAAGGTGCGGCGCATGTCGGCTTCGGGCACGCCGCCGGTGGCTTGCAGCCATTCGAACACGGGGGGCCGTGTCCACGCATTCCAATCGAAATCGGCTTCGAGGTGGTCGGGCAGTGCGCGCGGGGTATTTTCAACCAAGCCGCCGCCGGTGATGTGCGCTGCGCCCTTGGCGAGCTTGGCGTCGAAGATCGGCTTCAGCGCTTTGGCGTAAATGCGCGTTGGCGTGAGCAGCGCTTCGGCGAGCGTTTGGCCGGCGGCGAAGGGCGCGGGCGCGTCCCAAGCGAGGCCGGAGCGCTCCACGACTTTGCGCACGAGCGAATAGCCGTTCGAATGCGGACCGCTGGAGGCGATGCCGACGATGACGTCGCCCGCTTGCATGTCACTGACGCGCGGCAGCAGCGTGCCGCGCTCGGCGGCGCCGACAGAGAAGCCGGCCAGGTCATAATCGCCCTTGCCGTACATGCCCGGCATTTCCGCCGTCTCACCGCCCGCGAGCGCCGCGCCCGCTTGGCGGCAGCCTTCGGCAATGCCGAGGACGACCTTGGCCGCTTCCTCGGCGTTCAATTTGCCGGTGGCGTAATAGTCCAGGAACATGAGCGGCTCGGCGCCCTGGGCCGAAAGGTCGTTCACGCACATGGCGACGAGGTCGATGCCGACCGTTTCGTGGCGACCGCTTTCGATGGCGATCTTGAGCTTGGTGCCGACGCCATCCGTGGTGGCCAAGAAGATTGGGTCCTTGAAGCCGGCGGCCTTGGGGTCGAAGACGGCGGCGAATCCGCCCAGAGCGGCCTCGGCGCCGGGGCGGGCTGTGGATTTCGCGGCCGGCTTAATCAGGTCGACAAGGCGCTCGCCCTCGTCGATATCGACGCCGGCGTCGCGGTAGGTCAGGCCGTTGGTTCCCGAGGTATTGGTCACGTGATGAGTCCAGAAGCCGCCACATTGATAGGCGATTCCGCGCCGGGTAGGTTCGCCCATCCCCGCGCGCAACGAGGTTTCCGCATGAAAGCTACGCCACTGGCCGCCTTCGCTGCTGTGTTCTTGGCGGCCTTGTGCGCGTTTGCGCCTGGGCTCGCAAGCGCCCAGGCCCGCGACAATGTCTACGCCGTCTCGGGCGTTCGGGTGGATGAAACCGCCGCGAACGCCGCCGCCGCGCAGACCGCCGGCTTTGCCGCGGCCCAGCGCGCCGGCTTTGAGCGGCTGGTGCGCCGCCTGACCGTGCCATCCGAAGTCGCGGCGCGGCCGCTGCCGCAGCTGGACGCGAGCGCGATCGAAAGCCTGGTGCTGAGCGTGGACGTTGAGGAAGAGCGCCGGTCGGGCAACCGCTATATCGGTCGCTTAACCGTACGCTTCGATCCCACAGGCGTGCGGACGTTGCTGCGGCAGAACAATCTGACCGTGGTGGATACGCGCACCGCGCCGGTGCTGGTGGCGCCAATCACGTCCTCCGGTTCTCTGGAAGAGACATCCGCGATTTGGCGCGAGGTTTGGGCGCAAGGCGGCTTTGGCGGCGAATTGGTGCCGCTGAACGTGGCGCCCGAGGGTTTGCAGGGCGCGCCAGCCTGGGATGCAGCCGCGCCGTTCGCGCAGGCGGCGGGGTCAACCTCGGTGCTTTATGCGACGCTGCGCGTACAGGGATCGACCGCGACGGCATCGTTAGTGGAAGTCGATTCCAACGCGCGCCGCGACCGCGGCGAGGTAACGGCGCGGGCGAATGGCTCGGACGCGGCGGCCCTGCGCACGGCGCTGGCGTCGCTGGCTGAGCAAGCCAGCACCCGACTGCAAAACGATTGGAAGGGCCGCATCGCCGTGGGCGGCGGTCAGCGCTCCCGGATCGCGGCGTCGGCCCTCTACAACAGCCAAGCGCAATGGGAGCAAATCAAGGATGCGCTCGAAGCCTCGGCGCAGACGTTGATTTCGGAGATCCGTATCGAAGCCGTGGGCCGCCAAGGCGCCCTGGTGTCGTTCACCTTTGCGGGCGACCAATCCCAACTCGCTGCGGAGCTGAATCGGCGCGGCGTCCGGCTGGAGAACACCGCCGACGGTCAAATACTTCGCGTCGCCGGGAGATAGATGAGCGCGCAGCCCCGCCTGTTTGAGTTTCGGATGGGCGAACGCGCCCCCGAAACACTGGTGGTGGCCGAAGCCAATCGTGACGCCGCCCGCCTGCTGACGGGGTGGCGCGACTGGCCGGGCGGTGCGCTGGCGCTGGTCGGCCCTAAAGGCTCCGGTAAGACCCATCTCGCCCTCGCCTGGGCGCTAGAGGCGGGCGCGCGCCAGATTGCGCCCATCATCACGCCGGACGCTGGGGCGGCCGCCTTTCAGGAGGCCGAGGGCCGGCTGCTGATCGACGACCCCGATCTGGCGCGGGACGAGGACATGCTCTGGCGGGTGCTGGATCTGGCCAAAACGAGGGGCGGCGCGGTGCTTCTGGTGGGGGCGTCTGCGCCTGGAACTTGGCCTGTTGCGATCCCAGATTTGAGGTCCAGGCTGGCGGCTTTGCCTGTGGCGCGGCTCGGGGAGCCCGATGAAGCGCTGATGGACGTGATTTTGCGCCGCATTTGTCGCGAACAATTCATTCAATTGAGTGACGATGCCGCCCGGTTTCTCGTGCGCCGCCTGCCGCGCACCTTCGAGGCGGCCCGTTTATGGGCTGCGGCGTTGGATGCGGAATTAGAACAGGGAGCCAAGCCCGTTAGCCTAAAATTGGCGCGGAAGGCTTATGAACGGGCGCGTACGGGTTGGGGTGAAGGCGGAGACGGTTAATCAATGGCAAAGACGTCGCGCAAGAAAACGCGCGCGCCGGCGCAGAAGACGCCGATGCTGAAAAGCCCGCAGCGTTTCATCAATCGCGAGCTCTCATGGCTCGCATTCAACACGCGCGTGCTCGAAGAGGCCGAGAACCCGAACCATCCGCTGCTGGAGCGGTTGCGCTTTCTGTCGATCTCCGCCTCGAACCTCGATGAATTCTTCATGGTCCGCGTGGCCGGCTTGCACGAGCAGGTCAAAGCGGGCGCCACGGTGCTGAGCCTCGATGGGGCGACGCCCACCGAACAGCTCGCGCGCGTGCATGCCGCGGCGACCCAGTTGATCGAGCGCCAGCAAACACGCTGGGCCGCCTTGCGCGCTGAGTTGCGCGGCGTCGGCATTTCGGTGCTGGGGCCGGAGGAATTGACCAAGGACGAGCGGAGCTTCCTCAAGCTCCTGTTCATGACCGAAGTGTTTCCGCTATTGACGCCGCTCGCGGTCGATCCGGCGCACCCGTTTCCGTTCATTCCCAATCTGGGGTTCGCGATCGCGCTTAAGCTGCGGCCGAAGAGCGACGGTCGCGCGTTGAACGCGCTGATTCCGGTGCCCAGCCAGGTCGCCCGCTTTATCGACATCACGTTGGCGCATCCGAAAATGGCGGCGCCGGGTGAACGCATACAGCGCCGCTTCCTGACGCTGGAAGACACCATCACGCTCTTCTTGGACGAGTTGTTTCCAGACTACAGCGTGGAAGCGCAGGGCTGCTTCCGCGTGGTCCGCGACAGCGACATCGAGATTCAGGAAGAAGCCGAAGACCTGGTCCGAGAGTTCGAGGCGCGCCTGAAGGAGCGTCGCCTCGGCGACATCGTGCGCTTGAAGATCGAGGCGCGCATGCCTGAGGATTTGCGCGCCTTCATTATCCGCGAATTGGAAGCCGACGCCCGCGATGTGATCATCGTCGACGGCATGTTGGGCATGTCGGCGCTATCGGCGCTGGTGAGCGAAGAGCGGCCGGAACTGAAATTTCCCCGCTACGAACCGCGCTTTCCGGAGCGAATCAAGGATTTCGGCGGTGATTGTTTTGCGGCGATCCGCGCCAAGGACATGCTGGTCCACCACCCGTTCGAGTCATTTGATTCAGTGGTGCAATTCGTCCGCCAAGCCGCGGCGGATCCCGCCGTGGTCGCGATCAAACAGACGCTTTATCGGACCTCAAGGGATTCTCCCATCGTCGCCGCGCTGGTGGCGGCCGCCGAAGCTGGCAAGAACGTCACGGCGCTGATCGAATTGAAGGCGCGCTTCGATGAAGAGGCCAATCTGAAGCTGGCGCAGACGTTGGAGCGCGCGGGCTGCTCGGTCGTCTATGGCTTCATCGATTACAAGACGCACGCGAAGGTGAGCTTGGTGGTGCGGCGCGAAGCGGACGGCTTGCGCACCTACACGCATTTCGGCACCGGCAATTATCACCCGATCACGGCGAAGGTTTATACGGATCTCTCGCTCTTCACCTGCGATCCGGCGCTCGGCCGCGATGCGGGACGGCTGTTCAATTTCGTCACCGGTTATGCGCGTCCGGCGGGGCTCGAGAAGATCGCCATGTCGCCGCTCTCAATCAAGTCGACGCTGTTGCAGCTGATCGAGGACGAAATCGCGCATGTGCGCGCGGGCCGCGATGGCGCGATTTGGGCCAAGCTTAATGCGCTCGTCCATCCAGAGATCATTGACGCGCTTTATCGGGCCTCGAACGAGGGCGTGAAGATCGAATTGGTGGTGCGCGGCATTTGCTGCTTGCGTCCGGGCGTGCCGGGCATGTCGGAGAACATCCGGGTCAAATCGATCGTGGGGCGCTTCCTGGAGCATGCGCGGATCGTCTGTTTCGGCAATGGAGCGAAATTGCCGAACCCGAACGCCAAGGTCTTCCTCACCTCGGCCGATTGGATGCCGCGGAACTTGGAGCGGCGGGTTGAGGTCATGTGTCCGGTTGAAAATCCCACCGTTCGCCAGCAGGTACTGGACCAGATCATGGTCGCGAACCTCAATGACGAGGCGCAATCCTGGTATATGAACCAGGACGGGGTATTTAAGCGGGTCGATGTTTCGAAGCTTCCGGACGAGCCGTTCAGTGCGCACAATTATTTCATGCGCAACCCGAGCCTCTCGGGCCGCGGCCGCGCGGGTAAGGGCGATGCGCCCGCCGCGTTCGACCATATCGGCGCACGCACCAGCTAAGGCGCTTGAACAATGAGCCGGGCCGCGCTGCGCGACGGCCAGGAGGCGGCGGTCATCGACGTCGGCTCGAACTCGGTGCGTCTGGTTATCTACCGCATCGACGGCCGCGCCATGACGCCGATCTTGAACGAGAAGGTCATGGCTGGGCTTGGCCGCGACCTCCCGCGCACGGGCGCGTTGTCTAAGGATGGCGTCGAGCAGGCGATGCGCGCGCTGAAGCGCTTTGCGACCCTAATCGAAGCGGCCGGCGTGCGCAGCGTGTTCGCCGTCGGCACAGCGGCGGTGCGTGATGCGAGCGATGGGCAGGCGTTCGCCGCGCGCATGCAGGCCGAAACGGGTATTGCGCTACGCATTCTCGATGGCGCCGATGAAGCGCGCCTCTCGGCGTTGGGTGTGAGCGCGGGCGTCGCCGACGCCAAGGGCGTTGTCGGCGATCTGGGCGGCGCGAGTCTCGAACTCATTGAAGTCGGCGCGAAGGGCGTTGGGCGCGGCGAGACCTTCCCGCTAGGGCCGTTGAGTCTGATCGACGGCAAGGAATTCGACTACGACGACATTACCAAGCGCGTGAACGCGAGCTTGAAGAAATCAGCGGTGCTCGGCAAAACGCGCGGTAATTTCTACGCGGTGGGCGGCGCTTGGCGCGCATTGGGGCGCATCGACATTGCGCTCTCCAACCACCCGCTCGGCGTTCTGCATTTGCACGAGATGAGCCGCAGCGAAGTGCTGAAGGTCGTCGATGTCGTGCGCAAGCAGAGCAAGCGCTCGCTTGAGAAACTGGAGGAAGCGGCGGCGAAGCGGGCGGATTCTTTGCCCTATGCGGCGGTCGTGCTGGAGCGTGTGATGCTGGAGGGCCAGTTCGATCGCGTCTTCCTTTCCGCTTTCGGCTTGCGCGAGGGCGTTCTGATCGAGCGCATGAGCGAGGCGGCGCTGCAGGAAGACCCGCTGATCGCGACGGCCGAGGCGCTCGCCGGGCGCATGTCACGCACCCGCAAGTTTGGCCCGGCGCTCGAACACTGGATCGCGCCGATGTTTGACGGGCAGGCCCCGGTGTTCCCCGAAAAGCGCGAGCGGGTGCTGCGCGGGGCTGCGGCGCGGTTGGCCGATATTGGCGGCCCGCTCCATCCCGATCAGCGCGTCGAGGTGATCTTCGACCTGGTCCTGCGCGCGCCCTTGGCGGCCGTCAGCCACGCCGAGCGGGCGTTCCTGGCGGCGGCCATCCACCACCGCTACGCCAAGGGCCAGCCGCGCCATGCGGAGGCGTATCTGCGCCTTCTGAACGAGGATCAGCAGGCGGCGGCCGCCGGTTTGGGCGCGGCGCTGCGCCTTGGCGCTGATCTTTCCGGCCGCAGCGAGGCGCTGTTGGCCAACTTTGAGCCGCGGGCGGTTGACGGCAGGCTCCTGCTTCGGGTGAAGAAGGGCGCAGCCCATCTCTTCACCGAGACGGCGCAGCGGCGATTGGATTACGCCGCCGCCACGCTCGGCCTGGCATCGGAGACGAAGATCGTATGAGTGACACCCCGCCTGACCGCCTCGCGGTCGATCCAGACAGCCCCTATCACAACGCTGAGGTGCTCGAGCGCGGCGTGGGCGTGCGCTTCAACGGCAACGAAAAGACCAATGTCGAGGAATATTGCGTGTCCGAGGGCTGGGTGCGCTTGGCCGTGGGCAAGACGCTGGACCGCAAGGGCAAGCAGCTGACGATCAAGTATTCGGGCAAGGTGGAGCCCTATTTCCAGGATACCCCGAGCGAGACCTGATCGCCCGGGATAAGTCCGCGCTGGCGGGCGGATGGGCGCTCGGTCCATAATGACGCGGTGAGCGAGGAAATCGGACCCAGAAAGCTGGCGGCGATCATGTCGATCGACATCGCCGGCTATTCGGCGATGACCGAAATCGACGAGGCGCAGGCGGCGTCCATGGTGTCGACGCTGCGCGGCGCCTTGGAGGGCGCGGCGCTCGTGCATGGCGGGCGCATCTTCAACACGGCCGGCGACGGCTTCATGCTGGAGTTTTGCAGCGCGGCCGGCGCGCTGAGCGCGGCCGAATTGCTGTGGTCGAACATCGAGCGCGGCAGCGTGCGCGTCGGCGTGCATATTGGCGACGTGCTGGTGACGCCGACTGGCGATCTGCTCGGCCACAGCGTCAATGTGGCGGCGCGTTTGCAGCAGGTGGCGCAGCCCGGCGCCACGATCGTATCGATGGATGTGCGGCGCGCCGTGCGAGGCAAACTCGCCCAACGTCTGCATCCCGCTGGCGCGGTGCATCTCGACAAGATGGCCGAGACGATCGAGATATTTTCGCTCGAACCGGTGGCCTCGGCCAAGCCACGCACGCGCAGGGCCGAACCGGTGCTGGCCGTACTGCCGTTCGACAACGAGAGCGACGAGCCGGAGATGGATTATTTCTCCGACGGCGTCGCCGACGAGATCATTCTCACATTGCTGCGGCAATCGACGGTCAAGGTGATCGGCCGCACCTCCGCCTTTCAGTTTCGTGGTGAGCGCAAGATGGAGGCCGCGCGGGCTCTGAAGGCTTCGCACGTGCTGGATGGTTCGGTGCGCTGTAGCGGTCCTCGGCTGAGGGCGAGCATTCAATTGATTGATGCAGGCAGCGGCATGGCGCTGTGGAGCGAACGCTATGAAGGCGATCGCGGTGACGCGTTCGCGCTCGAGGATGACATCGCCGGCCGCGTCGCCGCTTCGCTACGCCGTTCGCTGACGCAGGTGGAACGCGCCCATCCGATCGATCCAGCGGCCTACGAACTCTATCTGCGCGCGCGTCAGATCTGGCTGCTGATGAGCGATGTCGAGGAAGATCAGGCCTCGGTCCTGCTCGAACGCTGCGTTGCGCTGGCGCCTGATTTCGCCATCGGCTGGGCCACGTTGGCCAGTGTGCGGGCGTTGTTGCTGCCGCGCGACCGCGACGTGATCGGCTCGCCGGAGCACGATGCGGCGCTAGAGGCGGCGCAGCGTGCGCTTGAACTCGATCCGGAATGCGCGCAGGCGTTGACAGCGCTGTCGCTGCTGAAGCCGGCGTTTGCGGAACATGGCGAAAAGCTGCGGCTGGTGAACGAAGCTTTGAAGCGCACGCCGAACGATGCGTCGCTGCACGTGGCCCGCGCCGCATGGCTCTATGGCGTCGGCCGGTTGAAGGATGCGGCCAAGGCGCTGGAGACCGCGAGCCTGCTCGATCCGCTTGGGCCGGCGGTTGAAGGTTTGCGCGCAAGTCTGATGACCGCGCGCGGCGAGGTGCAGACCGCGTACGAGATCATAAGCGCCGCGTGGCGGCGTTGGCCGGATTCGCCGTTCATCTGGTATTTGATGTGGACGACGCTCTGTGCGGCCAAACGCGCAGATGAAGCCGAAGCGTTGGCGGCGCCCGGCGTGCCGCCGCGTTGGGGCGTGACGGAGGCCGACGTCGGCGTACTGAGAAATTATGCGGCGATGCTGCGTCTGCCGGATGCGGAGCGACAACAATGGTGCGCGCGCATGCTCGACATGCTTGCGCAGAGCGATGAGCCCTTGCCGCTTTCAACGGTTCTGGTGGCGGCCGGCGCCGGCTGCGCGGATCAGGCGTTCGACCTGATTGACGCCGCGCTCGATTCCGGCCGTGCTCTGAAGCCCGATAACCATAAAGGCTTCGGCATGGCGCGCGCGCAAGCGCCGCTGCAACTGTTCGTGAGCACGGGCGGCGCGCCGATTTGGCGGTTCGAGCGCTTCCCGGCGCTCGCCGCACGGCTTGGGCTTGCGCAATACTGGATCGAGTCCAAGCAATGGCCCGATTGCGCCGCGTTCGTGGACTATGATTTCAAGGGGCTGTGCGCAGCCGCCGTGCGGAGGCACGCATAGCCGCCTTGCGCGCGAGCGATGCAATTTGACGAGTCCATCACGGAACTGAATCCGAAGTGTCACAAACCCCTTCTAAGGCCCGCTCGCTGCCATCAGAGGGGCTGATCCATGGGTTTTCGTACCAAGTTCGCGCTGGCGCTGGGCGTCGCGAGCGCTGCACTGACGCTGGGCGCCGGCGCACAGGCGCAACAAGCTTCCGAGCAGGAAGTGACGACAGCGCAGGACATCGTCGTCCTGGGCAATATTCAGTATCGCAACCGCGTCGACGGCGCGCCGCCGGTGCTCGAATATGATACCGAGTATTTCCAGCGTTTCGAACCGCTGACGGTCGGCGACGCGCTGAAGCGCGTGCCGTCCGTCGCGTTCCTGTCGGACGTGCTGGAGAGCGACGGCGTGCGTCTGCGGGGCCTCGATCCGGCCTACACGCAAATCCTCATCAATGGCGAACAAGTGCCGGGTTCGGGCGACAGCTCGGGCGCGTTCGGCAACGGCGCCGATGGTTCGTTCTTCGTCGACCGTATTCCCGCCGAATTGATCGATCGCGTTGAGATCGTGCGCAGCCAGTCGGCCAATCGCTCGGGCGACGCCGTCGCGGGCGCGATCAACATCATCCTGCGTGATGCTTACAATCTCGACGGCGGCTATATCCGCGGCGGCGTGATGAATTGGCAGAACGACGGCAATTGGGGCGAGACCCTGGGCGGCGTCTGGGGCGGCGAAGTAGGCGGCGGACGCTTGCTCATCGGCGCCAACATGCAAGACCGCCACAACCCGAAGGACAAGCTCAGCCTGCGCTACGACGAGCCGGGTGGGACGCTGGACAACAGCGAAGTCCAGACCGACGTCCGCGATGGTACCGACTATTCAGCGAACTTCTCCTACCAACGCGAGTTCGGCGCCATCGATGCCCGTATCGACGGCTTTTACGTGCATACCGACCGCTTTCAGAATGAAGACTCCATCGAGTATGCGGATGGCGTCGTTGATGCTCTGAACATCCAGACGATCAACAACAACGATGTCGATATTGAGCAGGATAGCTATTCACTTAATGGCCGCTTGGACTTCGACATGTTCGGCGGCGAAACCCGCGTGAAGCTTGGTTATGCGAGCTTCACCAACGACTCATACGAATTTGAAGACGAAGTGGAATTCCTGCGCGACGCCAATCCGTATCCGGAGGGCGACCGGTTCACGCGTGATTCCACGCTGACCTCACTTGAGGATAGTGAGTTCAAGTTCAAGCTTGAGCATGAGCGTGACTTGGGCGCGTTCGATATCGAGTTCGGCGTTCACTACGAGAGCAAGGAACGCGAGAACCTCGTTCAAGAGACGCCGCGAATCCGCTTCAACTTGGCGGGCGGAACTGTAGTCAACGGGTCAGCTCCGGACGATTCCCTGATCCCAGCCTTCGGCGCGTTCGCCCCGGTTCCCGGCGGCGACAACACCATTGAGCGTGAACGTATCGACCCATTTGTCATGGTCTCTGGCGATGTGGGCTCTGTCGATTGGGAAGCTGGTCTTCGCTATGAAACGACTGAGGTGACCATCGATGATCGTACGACTGGTACGTCGAACAACAGCTCGTACGAGATTCTGCTGCCGTCCGCGCACGTCAGCTGGCACCTGACCGACAACGATCGTATCCTCGCTTCGGTGGCGCGCACGGTTCGCAACCCGAGCTTCACCTTCCTCTCGCCCGCGACGCTGGAAGAAGAGCTTGGCGATAGCGATTTCGTGGGTGTTGTGGACCTTGAGCCGGAAACAGCCTGGGGCCTCGACATCGGCTATGAGCGCCGCTTGGGCCGCACCGGCATTGTCGGGGTCAATTATTTTTACCGCGATGTCAGCGACCTGATCGAAATCTACAATACCGGCGTTGTCGGCAGCGCTGGAGCGGGCACGTGGGTCTATTCCGCGCGCAATACCGGCGACGGCTCAGTGTGGGGCGTCGAGTTCGATCTTTCGACTTCTCTCGCCGCAATCGGCTTGGATGATACGGGCGTGTTCTTCAACTATTCGTGGCTCGACAGTGAGGTCGACGACGAACTGGGTTCGCGCCGGTTCAACGACCAAGCCGAGTCGATCTTCAATGTCGGCTTCATTCAAGACTTGCCAAGCTGGAATTCATCGTTTGGCGTCACTTATCGCGATCAAGGCTCGGCGTTCAGCCGCGTCGTGGCGGAAGAAGTGACCACCGAATACGGCGCAGATTTGGAAATGTTTATTGAACATCGCTTTGGCAGCAATTTTACGGTGCGCCTCACCGGCTCGAACTTGCTTGACGAGTCAAAGGACGAGTTCTTCGACAAGTTCGAAAATTTGGCCGATCAAGTCGCGCGCGACTACGACGAATACGAAGTCGAAAGCGAGAGCGCCGGTCCGGTGTTCCAGCTCGTGGGCCGTTACGCGTTCTAAGCGCTGACGAACCAAGGTTAAGCAGAGCGGCGTCCAGCGAAAGCTGGGCGCCGATTGCTTTCGCGGATGACGAAATAGGACCGCCGGCGCCCCGCCGACATGCAGTCGATCGTTCGCGGATCAGACCTCCTCGACCGCGACCTTCCCGTTCTTGAGCTTCAGCGCGAGTTTGCCGTGCTTCAGCGCCAACGCGCGTTCGCCGAACACTTCGCGCCGCCAACCGCGCAGGGCTGCGACATCGGCCTCGTCATTGGCGGCGATCGCTTCCACGTCGGATGCGGATGCGATCAAGCGCGGTGCGACGCCATGCTCGTCGGCCTCATAGCGCAGCAGCACCTTTAGCAACTCGACCGTCGGGCCCACGCTGGATGGCAAGGGCGGCGGGCGCACATGTTTATACACCGGCCGGTCGGGATCGGAGAAGGCGCGGTCGAGCGCGTGGATCAAGTCCTGGGCTGCGCGCGAATTGCCGAACCCGCGCGGCACGGCGCGCATGCGATCGAAGTCAGCGGCGTTCCTTGGGCGATGCTCGGCGATCTCGTAAAGCGCCTCATCCTTGACGATCCGGCCGCGCGGCACATCGCGCGCCTGCGCCTGCCGCTCGCGCCAAGCGGCGGCGACTTGCAGGCCCAATACATAATCCGCCGTCGTCTTGCGCAGCTTCAGCCGCTCCCACGCATTCTCGGGCGTGGTGTCGTAGATGGCGGGGTTGGAGAGATTGGCGTGCTCTTCGTCGAGCCAATGTAGGCGATTATCCTTCGCCAGCTTCTCATGCATGCGCGGATAGATGTCGCGCAGGTGCGTGACGTCGGCGAGCGCGTAGGTAAGCTGGTTTTCCGAGAGCGGCCGGCGGCTCCAATCCGTGAAGCGCGAAGATTTGTCCAAGCGGCGCTTCAGCACCTGCTGCACCAGGGCGTCATAGGCGATGGTGTCCCCATAGCCGCAGGCCATCGCCGCGATCTGGGTGTCAAACAGCGGCTTGGGCAACGCGCCGCCCAGGTTCAGGAAGATTTCGAGGTCCTGGCGCGCGGCGTGAAAGACTTTGAGCACCGCTTCGTTGGCCATCACGCGAAAGAAACTGCTCAGATCAATCCCTTCCGCCAGCGGATCGATCACGGCCTCAACGCCGGGGGCCGCCGCCTGGATCAGGCAGAGCTTCGGCCAATAGGTCGTTTCGCGCATGAATTCGGTGTCGACCGCGACGAAGGGCTGGGCGGCGATCTCGCGGCACAGGGCTTCCAGTTCAGCGGTTTTGGTGATGACCAGCATTTAGATGGGTGGTTGGGGTGTGCCGGCGGCCGGGTCAAGTGCCGCGGCGGCGGACGGGGCGGTGGAAACGGCCCGATAGACGGTAAAAGCGCGCCGTCCGCGCCTTGCTTACGCCGTTCCCGCCCCCCATAACCCGGCCAAAGGCGGGGGCCGCCGTCGAAAGAGCCATATGGATCGTATCGTCATTACGGGCGGGTCGCCGCTCCATGGAACTATCCCGATTTACGGGGCCAAGAATTCGGCGCTGAAACTGCAGGCGGCGGCGTTGCTGTCGGGCGATCCGCTGATCCTCGAGAACATGCCAGACCTCGCCGACACGCGCTTCATGGCCCAGCTGCTGGCTTCGCTGGGCGTCGAGATCACCTGGATCAAGGAAACGCGGACGCTGCGGATGCATGCGGCCGAGATCGCTTCGACCATCGCGCCGTATGATCAGGTACGGAAGATGCGCGCCTCCTTCAACGTGCTGGGGCCGCTGCTGGCGCGTGTCGGCCACGCGACAGTGTCGTTGCCGGGGGGATGTGCGATTGGCGCGCGCCCGGTCGATTTGCACTTGAAGGCGTTCGAGGCGATGGGCGCCGATATCGTCATCGAGCAAGGCTACGTGAAAGCGGCGGCGCTACGCGGGCTAAAGGGTGCGGAGATCGAGTTTCCCTTCGTCTCCGTGGGCGCCACCGAACACGCGATGCTGGCCGCGGTGCTGGCGCAGGGCGACACGGTGCTGAAGAATGTCGCGCGCGAGCCGGAGATCGCCGACCTCGCCGATTGCCTGAACGCGATGGGCGCGCGCGTCGAAGGCGCGGGCACCAGCGAAATTCGCATCAAGGGCGTGACCTCGCTCAAGGGCGCCAAACACCCCGTGGTGGCGGACCGGATCGAGGCCGGCACCTATGCGTTGGCGGCCGCGACGGCGGGTGGCGACGTCCTGTTGAGCGGTGCGCGCGCGGAGCACCTGGGTGCGCTGATCGAGGTAATGAAGGCGGCGGGCGTCGAGGTGATCAGCGAGGCGCGCGGGCTGCGCATCAAGCGCGACGTGGGCAAGCGCCTCAAAGCGGTGGACTTCGAAACCGAGCCATTCCCCGGCTTTCCAACCGATCTGCAGGCGCAGACGATGGCGATGCTGTGTTTTGCGGATGGTCAGTCGCGGATTCGCGAAACCATTTTCGAGAATCGCTTCATGCACGCGCCGGAACTAGCTCGTCTGGGCGCCCAGATCGCGGTGCACGGCAATGAAGCGGTGGTCACAGGCGTCGAGCGTCTGATCGGCGCGCCAGTGATGGCGACTGATTTGCGGGCGTCGGTGAGCTTGGTGATCGCTGGCCTCGCGGCTGAGGGTGATACCATCGTCAACCGCGTGTATCATTTGGATCGCGGCTTTGAGGGCTTGGAGGGCAAGCTTTCGGCCTGCGGCGCCCGGATTGTGCGCCAGAAGGAAGAACAGGCGTAAGCGGGCTGATGAGCGGCATGCTGAAACTGATGGCCGAAGATGCGGCCGACCTCGAAA